>CALCOW010000180.1 GCA_937899935.1 uncultured Phycisphaerae bacterium | reverse complement strand
CGTTGTTCGAAATCTGTAAGACGAATGTGGCCCACCTCACTGGCACGAAGCCCGCCTCCGTACATACATTCGATAATCGCCCGGTCGCGCATCCAGAGGCGGCCAGCTCCTTCACTAGCTGCCTCAATCAGTTTGCGCATTTGATTGGGTGTGAGGACGCCGGGCAGCCTCTTCCATCGAGAGGGTGATTCTAGAAGTCTCGTCGGATCCTCTTCGACCACACCCGTTGCTTTGAGAAACCGAAAGCACATCCGTAGTGTTGACAAGTGCCTCGCAACGGATGCTGGCTGGAGACCTTGGTCTTTATGTAAATCGCGAATGTGATCAGCCAGTAACCTTGGTGTCGTGGCAGCAAAGTGCTCGATTCCATTTTCTTGGAGAAACTGAACCAGTCGAGCTATATCGCGACCATAGGCATCGAGGGTAGCCTCAGCTAAGCCTGCCTCAATACGCAAGTAGCTGAAGAACGCCTGAAGTGGTTGATCAAATGGAGTCGTTGCCTGCATCTGGTGACATATCGGATAAAAAAGGTATCTCACGCCCATTCCTGGAAAATTGCCTTGGTAATAAAGACTGCCTATTCAACGTGCGCAAACTCTGCGCAGCGGTGATGCCTGCGCCTGTCTAATTGACCAAACAATCCAGCCAAAACCTTCATATTGGGGCTGCCAGGGCCTATTTGCCTTTTCTCAAAGAACGGCATGGCGATTGCATTCTCTCTTGTGTTCCACCATTAAGGGCAAAGGAGTGCCGTATGAGGGACCTCTTCACGAGATCAAAACAAGCTAGAAACCGACCTGTTGGTGTTCATGAAGATGAGCAAGTGCTCAACCTTCTCGCAGCTGAGGCCATTCGTTTGGCCCGCCTCGCCACAGATTTACATCTGACGGCTACAGCAACTGACCCCGAAAGCATTCAGGCCAATGATGTCACGCCAAGGGAGCCGAGGGCATGAACTACGGACTCTACCTTTCAGCTAGTGGCATTTTGACCAATATGCATCGCATGGGCGTCATTTCGAACAATCTTGCGAACGCCCAGACCCCCGCCTTCAAGGAGTCAATGGTCGCAGCGATGCAACGCCTACCAGCACGTCTGGAAGATCCTTCTTCAACGGCCAATCCACAGTTGATGCTTGAGAGCTTGGGCGGCAGCACTCTTGCTGATGACACACGTCTGGCGCTCAAGCAAGGTCTGATTCAAGAATCAGGCATGTACACCGATCTTGCTATTGACGGTGATGGTTTTTTTGTCGTTGGTGAGGGCCCCGTTGATGATCCAAGCCAACTTCAATTCACACGTGATGGTCGGCTCACCGTCGATCGTCATAGTCAACTCGTGATGGTCACCACAGGACTTCCCATCTTAGATGAACTGAATCAACCAATCACCGTGGGACCCGGTCCATTCTCAATCGATAACCAAGGACAGGTCACACAGAACGGCGTTGAACTAGGCAAGATTCGTCTTGCCTCAACGAATTCACCACAAGAGTTAGTACCTAAAGGCGATAGTCTCATCAGCTTTGCCTCGGACAGTAAAGCTGAATTAATCGCATCCGACGCCACCGTGCGTCAGGGTTTCATTGAGTCAAGTAATGTCGATCCCATTCGCTCAATGGTCAACCTTCTTGAAGCGAGTCGTTCCATTCAAGCTTCAACAGTCATGATGCAATACCAAGACAACATTATGGGTCAAGCGATCAACACCTTTGGTCGGGTCACCTGACACCGCTCTTCTGAGAACTAAGGAAACTGCTATGGGTTTTTTAGGAATGAACACGGCTGCAACTGGCTTGAGCGCCATGAGCCAGTCTCTTGAGATTACAGCAAACAATTTGGCAAACTCTCAAACTCCTGGCTTCAAGAGTAGTCGCGCCAATTTTGAAGATCTCTTCTATATGGAATATGCCCAGCCCGGCGCAGAGAATTCTATTGCCGATGAAAGGCCAACAGGTCTGTACGTCGGCCTTGGTACCACCATCTCAGGCACACAACTTGACTTCACCCAAGGGCCTGCCAAGAAAACGGACAAGCCTCTAGATGTCATGATTGAGGGCGGTGGCTTCTTTGTGGTTCAGATTGATCCGGATATCAGCGATGGGCTGGCCTACACACGAGCTGGTAACTTCACAACCAACTCAGAAGGTGAATTGGTGATGGCAACCTCACAGGGTCGCCGGATTCTGCCTGAGATCGTTATTCCACCCAATATCAATGTGAACACGGTTCAGATCACAAACGACGGCTATGTGTGGGCTCCAGAACCTGGATCACCTCAGTTGGTTGAACTTGGACGGCTTGAGCTAGCACTGTTTACAAACGAAACCGGTCTCGCCCAGATTGGCGAAAATCTTTATGTCCAAACAGAGGCCTCTGGCGAACCATTCATTGACTATCCAACAGTCGAAGGACGAGGCATGTTGATGCAACGCTTTGAAGAGCAATCAAATGTCAATCCAGTAAACGAACTTGTGAATCTGATTACCACACAGCGATCGTTCGATATGAATAGCCAAGCTGTTCAAGCCGCAGATGAGATGCTTCAAGCACTACTCCGCATGCGACGCTTCTAGACACTATCTTCTTTTGCCTCATATTGACCCAGGATTTACTGCTATGACAGCCCCACGCCTTCTCCTACTTATCTGCCTCGCACTAATGATCACGATATCAACTCTTGCCGGTGCAGAGACTATTCAACTCAAACGATCCGTCCGCCTTAAACAACCTGATCAACCGGTCCGACTCGGAGACATTGCAGTTCTCGATGGAGAAATTTCAAAAAGTCTTGCAGAGACTGTTATCGCGCCAAAACCAACATCGGATCGGGCATTTGAAATCCCTCTAGCAACTGTACGGGTGTCACTTCGCAACCTAAAAGTGAACTGGGCACTCATTAACATTAGTGGCTCTAAGGTCATCGTTCGGCCTGCAATTGCGGCTGTTAGTCAACCGCCACTTGCCATGCAAGCTATGACGATCGAGCCACTCGTTGAACCACTAACAAAGATCGCTTCGCCAAAAGAAACGCCCTTCATTGATGCCACTTCTTTGGTGCTTGAGCCAACTTTGCGTGGCTTTGTAACGATCCATATTTTGGAGCAACTCAATAGTGATGCCACAGATTTGCGGCTTGCTTTCTCGAACAATGATAAAGAACAACTTTCATTGGCCGCAAGTTCTTATCGATTTGAATTAACTTCTTCGGGGCTCACAAAAAGAAGTGATCGCATGCAAATCAATGTTGTTCTGTGGCAAAACGATACAAAACTTTCAAAGCATTCCATACTAGTGAAGCCACAACTCAAAACAACAGTCGCGGTCCTTCAACGAGGAATTGCCCGCAATGAGACCATTCGCCAACGCGATGTGCAGCCTGTCACAAAGTGGCTTAGTCCAACGGCCATCCAAGAAAATGCGCATCCCGACTACGCCTTGGGTCGAGTTGCCACAAGTGATCTTCGCAAAGGAGATCTTCTTCACGCAACGGATGTACGTCGAAAGAATGTCGTCAAGCGTGGTGACATGATCACGGTGAACTGTCTTGTTGGAGGCCATGTGCTTCGCTGCCAAGCAAAGGCACAAGAAGATGGTGCTGTCGGCCAGATGATTGAGCTAAAGAAATTGGGCGAGAAACAGTCTTTTATCGCTGTGATTAGTGGTGCTGGAGAGTGTGTTTTAGACTTTTCTCGAACGAACAATACACAGACAAATACTTCTACAACGTTAGCCACTGACGGTATCTGATCCGGGAGGCCTTCCATGATGATTCGAACAATACTCGCGGCGTCTTTGGCTGTATCGATCGGCGCTACGACTGAAGCACGACAGATCGCACCCGCGCCAATGCAAATTGCTCCAATGCCGATTACGCCAATGCCCGTGGCTCCGATGCCAAATCTGATTAATGGGGACATCATCCCTGGCATGTCAAATCCCCTCTTCGTACAACCAGTACTGGACATGTCGCAGCCAGTCTTCCCACAGATGATGGGAACCAGTTGGATACCTGCTGCTCCACAATATGGACCTTCAGGATCACTCATGGCACAAGCCGTTGGCATTCAATATGCGAGACACCAATCAAACTCAGCTGAAACACCTACTCATCTCGAATCATTCAGCATGTTTGTTGTAGCTGAGCCAGAACCACCATCATTTGAGAAACATGATCTCATCACAATCGTTGTGCGCGAAGCAAGTCAGGCAGTAAGTGAGCAAGGACTTGAAACAGACAAAGAGTATGGGCTTGCTGGTGAGATTCCATATTACCCCAGTGCACAGGCCGGCATTCAACTCTTCCTAGGCAAGAGCCAACTGCTGCCGCAACTTGAAGTTGTGGCAGAAAAAGAATTCTTGGGTGAAGGCGAATATGAACGCGAAGATTATCTCACTGGTCGACTTACTGCAGAAGTCATTGAGGTCTTACCCAACGGTACACTTGTGCTTGAGGCCAACACTTTTATACGCAATGATGAAGAGACTATGCAGATGCAACTCACGGGCATCTGTCGACCCGAAGATGTTTCAGCAGCAAACACACTTCTCTCTAATCAGATTCATGATCTAAACATCTCGAAGATCCATGGCGGACAAGTTGCCAAGAGCGCCGAAAAAGGCATCATCTCAAAAGTGCTTGATACCATCTTCGCGTTTTAGCTATAGCGTATTGTTCGATCAAAGAAGTGAAGGTTGGCCGCCTCTTTTGCAGCATTGAGCGTGGCCTCTGTTGAGGCAATCGCTTTTTCAGAGCCCTCTTTCAGAATGGCTAAGATTCTGTCTCTATCGCCTTCATAGGCGCGGCGTCGCTCTTGCATCGGCTCGAGTAATTTCGAAATCGACTCGGCGATCTCAACTTTTATCTCTCCATCACCAATGTTGTCGCCTCGAGAATAGCGATCACGTAACTCGGCGATACGATCCGGATCTTCAATGAAGACATCAACATAATGAAACAAGGCATTATCTGTATCACCAGGGTCCGTTGGACTTTGACGCCCGGTATAGAGTTTGCCCATTTTCTTGCGAACTTGTTTTGGTGTATCCGTAATCAAGATGGCATTATTCAGTGACTTACTCATCTTATTGACACCATCGGTGCCGACGAGTCGTCCGATCTTTCCTACATCTGCTAGCGGCACTGGAAAAACACCACCCAGTTCAACATGCTCATGATCCTCAGCTTGATCAGAGACTCCGCAGTACATTTGATTAAAGCGTCGGGCCACCTCCCGGGTGAGCTCTAAGTGAGGAACTTGATCTTCTCCAACCGGAACACTGTGCGCTCGAAAAGCCAGGATGTCTGCTGTCTGTCCCACTGCATACAGAGGGAATCCAAAACTGTAGTTGTCACCGAGTCCTTTGACTTTAATCTCGTCTTTGAGTGTGGGATTTCGAAGCACACGATTAAAGGGAAGAAGCATGGCAAACAAATAAGTTAGTTCTGAAATTGCTGGTACTTCTGTCTGCAAAAAGATAGAAGACCGGTCGGGATCAATGCCCATGGCCAGGTGATCTAGCACGATGTCAAAGCAGTCGTTGCGAATCTCCTCGGATTTGTCGGCCCTCGTTGTAAAAGCATGCATATTGGCCAGCAAGAAATAGCACTCGTGTGAATCTTGCATTTCAACACGGCGCTTGACTGAACCAAAATAATGGCCCAGATGCAATTGCCCTGTGGGTGTATCACCGGTAAGTACGACTGGACGGTTCTTGGCAGCCATGGGTGGGTACTGTATCAGGCAGGGATCAACAGCGCATAGCCTGCGTTAACTCCGTTGAATCCGGCATGAAGAACGATTGGTGCCATGATCGATCCACCACGCTCATAGACCCATCCAAAGCCCAAAGAAAGAACGAATAGGCCTAACAAAGCCGCTGGTTCAACCACGCCAATGTGCATCATAGTGAACGGCAAACTCGCTGCGAAAATAGCGAACCACGGTGGAAAGCCAAGTCCTCGGAACCCACGTTGAACCAATCCTCTGTAGAGGATTTCTTCCAATATAGGTATCGCGACAATCACAAGGAACAGAACCGGTACAAGATAGGCCCTATCTTGATCGCCCACGATGAGCTCTAGGCCACTGTGGGCAATACCATCTCCCTCAATGCCGGTCATCCACATCTGAAGCGTATAGCCGACATTCAGAGCAAAAAAGACCACTGGAAGTACGAGTATGAGTCCAAGCACGCCAAGGCCAAATGACTTTCCAACAGATGGCCCCACCATCTCTTTGCTGGTGCTGCATTTAATAAAAAAGTAAATAGCAATCGGTAATTGAGCGAGTGTTCCACCGAGCATCAAAAACCACATGGTGCGTAGTGTCAGGTCAGCCGTCTGGTCAAATGCCCCGGCTGCAAAGCCTCTACCCAAGGTGGCGAGCAGCAGCATGACAAATGCAAGAACAAAGCAACCAAGTGCCCCACCCATTGTATTGACGTCACCATCCGGTATTCGGTTGGCAGGTAAAACGAAAAGTCGTAAACGATGCCACACTCCAAAGGCGATGAGAGCAAGAATGCCCCATAGGGCGAGGTGCCAATACGAAGTCATGTCCGTGGATACTGGGCTCGAAACGGCATCTACTTGATCAACTTCGATAGAACCAGCTATAACTGAAGTACTTGCCATCCCAATAGCCAAGAGAAAGCTGCCGACCATGAGCACGATCCTAGACGAGATCGTTTTTCTTAAGAAACAGGAAGTCGAAGCCCGGCGCGCACATCTTTCACCGGCCGAACTTGCCACACGTGTGACTGATGCAATGCCTGTACGCGACTTCTGTCGTGCTGTCATGAGCATCGATCCTACTACTTCAGTCCGTGTGATTGCAGAAGTCAAACAGAAGAGTCCTTCGGGCGGTGTGTTTATGGAGTCATATGACCCGGCTGTCCTTGCTTACCAATATGCCAAATTTGGTGCTTCAGCTATTTCTTGTCTCACCGACATGCCTTTTTTCGGTGGAAGAATTGATGATATTGGGCGTGTACGCAATGCTGTTGATTGCCCAATTCTACGTAAAGATTTTCTTATTGATCCCTATCAGATCTGGGAGTCTCGTTACTACGGTGCGGATGCCGTTTTACTCATTGCTGAGATCCTAACCGATGAACGACTCCAAGAAATGATGAAACTCTCTCATGAACTAGGTATGACGACACTAATCGAAGTACACAGCTCACAAAATCTATCACGAATAACTGCATTGCTTGATGAGTGTGGTTGGCAACAATGCCTGCTAGGTATCAACAATCGTAATTTAGCCACACTGAAATCCGATCTTACAAATTGCATTGAATTGGCTGGCACACTTCAAAATACGAGCCGTGTTGTAGGTGAGTCAGCCATTACGAGCAACGCAGACCTAGTTCGACTTCGTGAAGCAGGAATTCACATTGCCCTCGTCGGAGAATCCCTCCTTCGACACAGTGATCCGGGCGTTGCATTACACGAGTTACTTGGTGGATCGTGAGACCGAGCCACTGCGATTCTTCCACCATAAAACCAGAATGGTCGTGATAATCTTATAGCCTGCTCGAACCACTCCAGATATCGTTCCCGATATTTTAGATCGACCAGCATGGCGGCGCCGGTAAGGGACACTCACCTCCTGAACACGCACCCCACGAAGCGCTGCCTTCATTTGCATCTCTACGGTCCAGCCCCAAGTTTGATCCTGCATGTCGATTTTTTGGAGTGCACGCCAAGTGATACATCGCATTGGCCCCAAGTCAGAATACCTTTTCCCTGTAGTCCAGTAGATCAGCCTACAGGCAATCTGATTGCCTATTCGCTGCACAATATTCAGGGCGCCAACTTCTGCTTGTTGGACACGTGAACCAATCACAAGATCCGCTTCGAAGGTAAGAATTGGAGCCATCACATCTACACAGGCCATGGGGTCATCAGAAAGATCCGCGTCAAGAAACAACACGGCCTCTACTTCTGGTTCATGCTGCCGCAACCACTCTAATCCACAGAGGCAAGCTGCTCCATACCCACGACGAGTTTCTGTCAACACGGTCGCTCCACATCGCTGCGCAATCTCACCGGTTCCATCTGTTGATCCATTGTCAACCAGGACGACCGCAGCAAAGACCGGTTCTGGCACCTTTGCAATCGCCTGGAATAGGGGCTCCAGGTTTGGTGCCTCATTAAATGCTGGAATGAGTAGTGCAATATTCACAGAGAGGATCTTATGGTCACAAGTTTGGCGGTGTGGATGGGTATTGTTACAGTCGACAGTATGAACGCATTGGTAGACCTGAGACTCGATGGCCTGATCGCCACAATCACACTGAATCGGCCTGAGGCCAGGAATGCCCTTTCTTTGCCACTGATCAATCAGCTGCATGAAGTACTTGCCCAGATCGAAGGCCATACTGAGGCGGGTGTACTGTTGATCAAAGGTGCTGGCAAGTCTTTCTGTGCAGGCATGGATCTCAAGGGGGTCATGCAAGATCCCCAAGAAATGGCAGCCATGTTACATGGCTTGGCAAAGGCATTTGAGAGGATTCGAAGGCTACCGATTCCATCATTCGCTGTCGTCCAAGGAGCGGCTGTTGGTGGAGGTTGCGGATTGATGATTGTTTGCGACTTTGCGATATCGCATCCAGATGCAAAAATTGGTTATCCCGAAGTTGATCTGGGGGTTTGTCCAGCGGTTGTTGCCCCTTGGCTTGTTCGCAAGATCGGGGCTGGCAAAGCCCGTGCTCTGCTGCTCAGTGGGGGCACCCGTAGTGGTCAAGAAGCTCAAGAGCTTGGCCTGCTCACACACCTCGTTGCACAAGATCAGCTCGATGAGACTGCTCAGAAAATTGCCCAGGACCTCTCTGAAGGGGGTGGGATTGCTATGCAAGCAACGAAACGCTGGCTGAATGACTTGGATGGATCAATGGATCATGACCTGCACGAAAAGGCGGCTCAGTTATCCGCAGATGTAATTGCTCGTAAAGAGACTCAAGAGCGACTTCGAAGCATCTTTAAGGCATGATTAACCCGCTAGAACGGTCACATGTAAGACTGCTTTCGGCTAGCAAATCGGCCTCAGGGAGCTTATAATGAGGGCAGAGCCTGTATGAGAGGTTTCCGCGGCTGCCCCCGTGCTACCCGAAGGTAGCCTCACGCATCGAGCCATTGGCCACATCTTGAGTTTGGGCCAAAACAATCAATTCTGTGTGCCACCTGGCCTAATCTAGGAGGTACCCAGCGGCGTGATCCTTCCCGTTCGCGGACATCTTCTCCGACTCTGGTCGCTGACCAATGAGATCTCATCCTGTTGGTGAGGACCTCGTTCTGGGGGAATGTTTGTGGACCATCCGTCTTCGCAGGAAGACCTATCTGTGGCTGCTGTTCTGGAGTTTCTTGGATGCCTGTTTCGTCATGCCAACTTCGACAAACCCGTTGTGACCATGGCGTCATAACGCTTTGGCTGGATAATCCGGCCCGCACCGTTGCTGTTCTTGATAAATGGTTATTGGAGCAACTTCATGCGGCACTAGATCTCTTGAGCCAAGACCAGTTTCCCCGAGGCCTGATCGTACGAACATCAGGTCGTCGCGCCTTCCTCGCTGGCGCCGATCTTGCCGAGATCAATTCACTAAATGATGAACAGCTTGCTGATTACCTTCAATTTGGCAGCGACGCATTCCATCGAATCGCAGATCTGCCCTACCCCACTGTTGCTGCTATTGATGGAGCGACCCTTGGTGGTGGACTTGAATTGGCAATGCATTGTGATGCCCTAATCGCGAGCAACCCAGATCCTGAGCGAAAGCCATATCACATTGGCTTGCCAGAAGCATCTCTTGGACTTTGCCCTGGATGGGGTGGCACCCAACTCCTACCAGCTCGAATATGCCCAACAGAAGCTATTCGTATGGCTGCTACTGGTAAGACGGTTTCCATCATCGATGCTCCAACTGGTCTAATTACACAGACCGTTGAGCATGCCGATGACCTACAAAGTGTTGCAACGAACTGGATTCTAGACCAACCCAGAAAAGACACCACTGGACCAAAGTCATTTTCTTGTCACAGCACTGTTGTTCAACAAGGGTTGGCTGAAGCAAAAAAAGTATTGGATGAAACCGAAGCTGCCAACGCTGTTTTTGATGCTGTCCTAGGCGGACTGGAGCATGGTTGGGATGCTGGCCTTGCGGCAGAACAAAGGCACCTCATCCAACTACGTCACACACAAATTGCGAGAGATAGACTCGCTTCCTTCTTGAACAAATCCTCTTAACAGTTGTGTTTTTTGATTGATCGCGGAGTTTAACTTTGAACAAGCAAGACCTTTCCAAATCGCTGAAGAATATATCTGAGAAAGACCGCAAGCAGGTTCAAGATGCGCAAGAGATGCTGGGGCCTGATCCAGAACAGATGGGTCTGATCAAGAATATGTGCTGGGGCAACTTACGTGAAGAGTTGGTCCTGCCGTATCCTGAGATCAGCGCTGAAGAAACAGCTCGCTGTGATCAATTGTTAGCAGAACTTGATGATTATCTAAAAAATGAACACCCGCATCACGAGATTGACGTCAAACAAGAAATTCCGCAATGGGTCGTCGAACGTCTCTTCTCATTAGGCGTGATGGGAATGATCATTCCTGAAGAATACAGTGGTGGTGGCTTTAGTATCACCAGTTACAACCGTGTCTTAGAGCGGATTGGTTATAGCTGTGGATCGACTGCGGTCATGGTCTCGGCTCATCAATCAATCGGTTGTGGTGCAATCAAACTATTTGGCACCAATGAACAGAAAGAGCAGTACTTACCCCAGATGTCTAAGGGTATGGTTAGTGCGTTTTGTCTATCTGAACCAAATGTTGGCTGTGACGCTGGTGGCCAAGAGACAAGATGTGAAATTTCGGAAGATGGTGAACACTACATTCTGAATGGGGAAAAGAAGTGGGCAACTTCTGGGGCACTGTCGGGCTTACTCACCGTCATGTGTAAACAAGCCATCGCAGACCCAAAGACTGGAAAAGTAAAGGACCGCGTAACCGCACTCATTTGCCATCCTGATATGGCTGGTGTGGAGGTATTTAGTCGCAATCGTTCGAAGTGTGGCATTCGCGGAACATGGCAGGCGCGAATTCGCTTTACCAACGTCAAGGTACCTAGAGAAAATTTGCTTCACAAAGAGGGGCGAGGACTTAATGTAGCACTTACTTGCCTCAACTATGGACGCTGCACTCTTTCCGCGGGCATGGTTGGTGCTGCACAAGCCGCCTACGAACAAGCAACAAAGTGGGCTCAGTATCGCCATCAATTTGATAGGCCGCTTGCAGAATTCGACCAAGTGCAATCGAAGATTGCCACTATGGCTGCCTACTGCTACGCACTTGATGCCATGCTTTATATGACAACTGGCATCGTTGATCGTGGTGATGCAGACATTATGCTTGAAACAGCCATCTGCAAGGTTTTCTGCTCCGACATCGGCTGGCGAGTCACTGATGAAGCCATGCAGATCATGGGTGGTGAAGGGTACATGACCGAAAACGTCGTCGAACGCCTTTGGCGCGATAGTCGAATCAACATGGTCGTTGAAGGTGCTAACGAGGTTATGCATACCTTCATCTTTGCTTATGGTTCAAAGCAGTTGGTGGAATATTTGTTAGGCGTGAAAGGCAAGCCGTTTTCACATCCCATTACTGCATTGCGAATCGCCGCAGAGTTGTATCTCGGCATCAAGCGCAAAGCGCCTCAGTTTACCAAACTGCACCCCTTACTAGAAAAACATGGGAAGGATCTGGCTATTGCGATACGAGATATCAGTCATGCAATAAAGATGTGTTGTAAGCGTCATGCCGAAGGGCTCATTACCAACCAGATGATGCAGATGAGGCTTAGTTGGTCGATCATTTGGGCCCATGCCATGGCATGCAGTCTGTCAAAAATGGAGAAGTCGATTCGGGATGGGCTTGACGGCGCCTTATTAGAGCGAGATCGGACGCTCTTAAATCACATCTGTGAGATTGGTATGGATCGTATACGTGCAAATATTCGGGCTCTTACGGATAACCACGATGACAGTATGCGAAAGGCCGCTGCTGTGGGGTTACAATATGCTTCGTCCCTTCCAAATTCAGACTTTGTCATGCCTGAAAGTACACCAGATGAGAATGCCCAAGGCAAAGGGCGTGCCCCTGATCAGACCTATATAGAACAATTCGGAAAAGGCTCTTCTGTTTTAGGTACGGCCAACACAAAAACATGACTCCCTTCAAATTGCCAATGAGTGGCTTTGGACAATTTTAAAACAACAGACATATGAGGAATTAATGTCGATACTGCAGCAAATGATGGAATGCGGACACGAGCGAGTGTGTTTTCATCACGATGAAGACACGGGACTACGAGCGATCGTTGCCATTCACTCTACGGTGCTTGGTAATGCACTTGGTGGTACACGCCGCTGGCACTATTCTTCTGAGACAGAAGCCCTCTATGACGTGCTTCGACTTTCAGAAGGCATGACCTACAAAGCAGCTGCAGCTGGCCTCAGTATGGGTGGCGCTAAGAGCGTCGTACTGCTACCAGGACGAGGCTCTCCGGGCAATGAGGCTGAAGCCAGATCGCTTGGCCGATTTGTGGATACATTCTCTGGCAACTACATCGCAGCGGAAGACGTAGGCACAACACCTCAATACGTTGACTGGATGGCCATGGAGACACCACATGTGATGGGCGGTGACCGTGTCTCGCGCGGTGGTGATCCTTCTCCTTTTACTGCTCAAGGTGTTGTCAATGCAATGAAGGCGTCTCTTTCCCACCTAGGACGTCCTGTTGATTTCGCTGGTCTCACGGTCGCTATTCAGGGTGTTGGAAGTGTGGGACAGAATGTGGGGCGCATTTTGGTCGAACAAGGCGCTCAAATTATTGTGGCTGACATATCTGATCAATCCACGGCCATGATGGCTGAAAAATATGATGCGACAGTGGTGTCGACAGAAGACATTTTATCGATCGAATGCGATATTCTCTCGCCTTGTGCTCTCGGTGGCGTCATTAGTGCCAGCAATGTCGCTGATTTACATTGTGAAATCCTTTGTGGTGGCGCTAACAATATTCTTCAAGATCCTGATGAAGACGCTGCCACCATTCATCGCAGAAGCATTCTTTATGCACCTGATTTCATTGCAAATGCAGGTGGATTGATCGAGCTTGCGGGTCTTCATCTTGGAATGAGCCGCCAAGAACTAGATGAACGAAACAGTGGAATTGAAGAGACGACCCTCCACGTACTTGATATGACAAAAGAAGCGATTTCATCACATGAAGCCGCTGTCAAATTTGCGATGGACCGCATTGCATTGGTGAAGCAGGAGAAAGTTCATGCCCATTAAGAAAGCTCTTAACATCTCAATTGAGCATGTCTCGATCCTAGACGAGAACGGCAAGTTTGATGAAAAACTTGGCAAGAATCTCATCCCCGACGAGGATGTTGTTCGTCTTTATGAGCACATCATTCTCTGTCGCCATCTGGACGAGGTAGCTTTCAAATTACAACGATCTGGTCGCATGGGAACGTATCCAGAAAACCGTGGCCAAGAAGCAACTTCTGTCGGCGCTGTGTACGCACTTGAGGGCAAAGATTGGTTGGTGCCGTGTTATCGAGAAAATGCCGGGCTCTATCTTCGTGGCCTTCCCATTGAATATGTTCTGCTCCATTGGATGGGTGATGAAAGAGGTAATCAGATTCCTGAGGACTTGCATATCACACCAATCGCAATACCTATTGGGACACAGATGTTGCATGCAACAGGCCTGGCCTGGGCCAGCAAATACCGCGGCGATGGCGGCATTTCATGTACATTTTTTGGTGATGGCGCCACAAGCGAAGGCGATTTTCATGAAGCCGCTAACTTTGCTTCGAATCTGGATTTGCCAGTGATATTTCTCTGCCAAAATAATGGGTGGGCGATTTCAGTGCCGAGCTCAATACAATCCTCGGCACCCACTTTTGCACAACGCGGTGTTGCCTATGGCATGCACAGCGTCCAGTGCGATGGAAATGATTTATTTGCAATGGTGAAAGTTGTACGTGAAGCTGCTGAGCGAGCAAGAAAAGAGAATCGTCCAACCTTTATTGAAGCCATTACTTACCGACTCGGCGATCACACAACCGCCGATGACGCTCGCCGTTATCGTGATGCAGATACGGTTGAAGCTTGGACAAAGAAAGACCCGCTGATTCGACTTCGCAAGTACTTGGATGATCGAAAATTGTGGGATGATAAGCGAGAGAAGGCCGCATTAGCGAATGCAAAAGAGGCGGTTTCGGCTGCCGTCAAACGTGCAGAAGAAATTGAACCGCCAAAGACAGAGGCAATGTTCAATTCGATGTATGAAACACTACACGATGAGTTGATTCTACAGCGTGAAACCATGAGAACGAGCAGCATCGGTCAGAATCCCTCTGAGATTGATCCAGCAGTGTCTCTGCACGCCCAGGACACGACTGATTGATGTCGTTGTCACTAAGTTCGAAATAGTATGGAGCCACTATGGCAAATCTGACATTGGTACAAGCAATCAACCTTGCCTTGATTCAGGAAATGGAAGAAGACGATCGCATCATTCTGCTAGGTGAAGATGTGGGCAAGAATGGTGGTGTCTTTCGTGTTACCGAAGGTCTTTGGCAGCGATTCGGCGGTGACCGCGTGGTTGATTCCCCACTTGCTGAATCAGGTATTCTCGGCACCTCCATCGGCTTGGCGATGGCTGGATTGCGCCCAATTCCAGAGATTCAATTCGAAGGTTTTTTAGGGCCCGCCTACGATCAAATTTGTACCCATGCAGCCCGTATGAGAACAAGAACCAGAGGCGCCTATACGGTACCACTGACTATCCGGGTTCCTGTTGGCGGTGGCATTCATGCTCCAGAACTGCACAGTGACAGTCCTGAAACGATCTATACACATACCCCAGGACTTAAAGTGGTGATGCCAGCGTCGCCCTATGACGCCAAAGGTTTGCTTATTAGTGCCATCCGTGATCCTGACCCCGTTATTTTCTTCGAGCCCAAGAGAATCTATCGTGCCTTCCGTGAGGAAGTCCCAGAGGATGAATACACGATTCCAATCGGGGAAGCTCGTGTTGTACAAGAGGGTGAACAAATCACCATGGTTTCCTGGGGCGCGTCTGTCATACAGTGTATGAATGCGATTGAGAACTGTAATCACTCCGTTGAACTGATCGATTTGCGAACTATCGCTCCAATGGACATGCAGGCAATTGAGCAATCTGTCAAAAAGACTGGGCGATGTGTCGTCGTACATGAAGCACCAAAAACGCTGGGCCTCGGGGCTGAGATCGCTTCTCGCATCATGGAACATTGCTTCCTGCACCTTGAGGCACCTGTTCAGCGGGTGGCGGGATTCGATACAATTATGCCGTATTACAAGCTTGAGCTTGACTACATGCCAGATGCGGCCCGAATCACGAAAGCTGTTGAAGAGGTTTCCGCATACTAGACCGTGCCTTTTCGGGCTTGAACGAGCGATAAGAACATGACTATTAAGCAACCCACTGACAAGTCCCATTTCCTTCTCCCTGACCTTGGAGAGGGAGTGCATGAAGCTGAACTCATCAAATGGAAAGTTGAGCCAGGCGAGACCGTGGAAGAACACCAGACTTTGGCTGAGATGGAAACCGATAAAGCCATGGTGGAAGTCCCAAGCCCATGGGCGGGAACTATTGATGAACTCAACGCCGATGAAGGCGAAATTGTTAACGTCGGCAATATTCTGGTGACCTACACGGGTTCGGCTAAAGATGCGGGCGAGAGCGCTAACGGTGAAGTCGCAGCTTCATCACAAATATCTGCGTCTGAAGAAGACGCGGGTACCGTTGTTGGTTCAGTAGATACCACACTAAGTGTTCCAGGTAGGTTTACACGACAAATGAGTACTTCCTCAACGACGACCACCAAGAGCTCGAAGTCACTGGCAACTCCAGCTGTTCGTAAAATTGCAAAAGATCTTGGTGTTCCTATCAATAGTGTTGCTGGAACGGGTCGAGGTGGGCGCGTCACCGCAAGTGACGTACATGAACATGCGTCTGGGACAACTAAAACACCCCATGCTGCAAGTATTGCCCCGCCAACAAATGTGCCTGCTCCATCACGCACGAACGTCGCACAGAGGATTCCCTTCCGTGGTGTCCGTCGAAAAATTGCGGAGGCCTTAAGCACCTCAATAAATACAGCTGTTCATTTCACTGTTAGTGATGAAGCTGATGTGACCGAACTTGATCGAAAACGCAAAGAGTATTCTCGGGTTGTTGGGCAAAAGCTGGGATACCTGCCATTCATTATGGTGGCAACTATCCGAGCCCTTCAGGATCACCCCTCTCTTAATGCAAATGTAGATGACCAAGCGAGTGAAATACTGCTAAAGGATGCTGTCCACTTGGGCTGTGCCGTCGACACCGATCATGGTCTGATGGTTCCTGTGATAGAAGATGCACAGGTATTGAGCGTTGTTGAGCTTGCCCGTCGCGTTGCTGAACTTGCTGCTGGCTGCCGAGATCGATCGATTAGCCGGGATCATCTGATTGGTGGTACCTTCACGATCTCTAACGTTGGTAGTTACGGTGGCATGTATGCAACGCCCATAATCAATTACCCTGAGGTTGGGATTTTGGCAACGGGTCGAGTCACCGAAAGGGTGATGACCCGTGACAGCATGTTCTATGCCGGAAAAGTACTGCCAATGAGCCTCAGTTGTGACCACCGTGTCGTCGACGGGGCAGAAGGGGCCCGTTTTCTACACACCATTGTGAAGCTCCTTGAGTCGCCAGAGCATTTATTTGGCGCCTGATTTACCAAACACTGATTATCTCTATCAAAGCTACTCTTTACTCCTTCATATGTGAAGTAATATGACCACCATGCCCCCGCAAGAACGCGCCATCAACGACATCGCTGCTGAACTACATCAGAAGCTTGAAACCCGAACTGCCACGATCGGTATTATTGGTCTTGGCTATGTTGGATTACCATTGGCCCAAGCTGCTCACAAGGCTGGCTATCGTGTCTTGGGTTTTGATACCGACAAGGAAAAGGTTCACAAACTTAATAATGGCGAGACCTATCTGCACCACCTTGGCGATGATCTGGTCACAACACTTTCAGATTCTGACCGTTTTAGTGCGACCGATATGCCGGATGAACTTGGGGACGCTGATGCAATATTGCTTTGCGTACCAACGCCATTAGGGCCGCACCGCGAACCTGACTTGAGCTATGTCAAGATAAGTACTGAATTGGTTTCTAAGATCCTCCGACCTGGCCAATTGATTGTTCTTGAATCAACGACCTATCCAGGAACAACACGACAGGATATGTGCCCGATTCTCGAGCGAGGTGAGCTTGTTGCAGGACGAGATTTCTTTCTCGCCTACAGCCCTGAACGGGAAGATCCCGGCAGAGCCAACACAACGACAAGCACTATCCCCAAGCTTGTCGGAGGCACCGACAAAACAAGTGGTGATCTAGCAGCCACCATGTATCGCCAGATGATCGATACCGTTCATCTCGTGTCAAGTGCAGAAGTAGCTGAAGCTGCCAAGCTTTTAGAGAACATCTATCGCGCTGTTAATATTGCAATGGTGAATGAGTTAAAGACTGTACTGTCTGACATGGATATTGACATCTGGGAAGTCATTGAGGCGGCAGCAACAAAGCCATTTGGATTCCAAGCCTTCTATCCCGGGCCTGGCCTGGGCGGGCACTGTATTCCAATCGATCCCTTTTACTTGACCTGGAAGGCAAAAGAGATTGGCCGAACAACACGTTTTATCGAATTGGCTGGTGAAGTAAATGCACAAATGCCCGCGTATGTGGTTTCGCGGGTTGTGTCAGCTCTGAACGATCACAGTCGATCGTTGAGGGGATCTCGAATTCTATTGCTCGGCATTGCGTATAAGAAAAATGTTGATGACATCCGAGAGAGTCCTGCTGCAGAGATCATTGATCTACTGACGACGTCAGGCGCTCAGGTGGTCTACCATGATCCGCACGTAACAGAGTTTCCTGAGATGCGTCATCATGATATTCATATGACTTCTGTGGATCTCACCGAGAATGAGATTTCAAAGGCAGATGCCGTCGTTATTGTGACTGACCATGATCAGGTTGATTATGACTTGTTAGGGCGATGCGCTCGTTTGATCGTTGATACACGCAATGCTATGGACCGTGTAGCTCATCCATCTGCTCCAATTAATAAAGCTTGATGTACTCTCTAAACTGGCTGAATCACCAATGACATGGAGCGTTAAAGTTCTTCGTGCAGGAAACTTTCGCCTTGATGGCGGCAGCATGTTTGGTGTTGTTCCAAAGGCACTTTGGTCACGCCTTACATCACCGGATAGCAGCAACCGAATCCCTTTGCAGACAAATTGCCTGCTCCTGGAAAATGGGCAGCACCGCGTACTTGTCGAGTCTGGCTATGGCCAAGATTGGGATGATAAATCAAGAAAGAACTTTGCACTTGAACCTCGAACAGTCAAAGATGCGCTAGAGGAGATAGGCGTTGTCTCTACATCAATCACTCATACGATTGTCACGCATTTACACTTCGACCACTGTGGAGGACTGACGGAACTCGATGAAAACGGACAAAGTCGACGGGTATTTATGAACGCCAAGTGCATCGTTCAACAACAGGAATGGATGGATGCCCAAGACAACCGCTCAACGATGTCTAAGACCTATCTAGCTAACAACCTCAGTCCTTTAGAAGAAGATCTTGAGCTTGTCGATGGCCAGCATGAAGTGCTACCTGGGCTTTTTGTATGGCCAACGCCCGGACACACGTGGGGGCACCAATCTGTGCGAGCCCATACTAAAACTGGAGTCGTGGCCTTCTTGGGTGATGTGGTACCGACAGTCAACCATGCGCCACCAGCCTTTAGTATGGGATATGACATGCTGCCTTGGGACAACATGAAGACAAAGCAAGCGGCTTTATCACAAGCAATGGAAGAACAATGGCAACTTGTACTTGCCCACGAGCCCAACAACCCATGGGTTCGGGTCATTGATGATCCGCGCAGCCACGGCCGTCATGCCTTTGAAGCCCTTGAAACGGAATAACTGCTGATCTTGAATCAGACTTTGGCTGGAGCATGCTGCTCAACGAACTTGCAGATCGTTGACGCGACGTGATTCTGCTGTTCCTCGGTCAACTCTGGATAAATCGGCAACGCAATGGTCTCTCTTGCTGCAGATTCTGATTCTGGCAAATCACCAAGTTTGTAGCCCAAGGACTCAAAACACGCCTGTTCATGCAGTGGCACTGGGTAGTAAATTTCTGTGCCGACACCTTGATCCTTAAGATGGTCTCGCAGTTGATTGCGGATCGCTTCTGGGACACGAATGCAGTACTGGTTATAAATGTGCCTGCCTGGTTCTGAAACCCCTTCGGGCGTTCGAAGTGGAAAACCACCTTCACTGAGTGGTGTTGATGAGGTCTTCGAGCCAGCTGCTTCAAACATATTGTTGTAGCGTTCAGCATTTCGAAGCCTGGCAGCATGCCAATCATCGAGATGCTTGAGCTTAATGGATAAGATCACTGCTTGAAGTGCATCCAGACGCGAGTTGATGCCTACGACGTGGTGGTAATACTTTGGTTTGCCGCCATGCAAGCGCAGAATGCCGAGTCGTTCTGCAAGTACATCATCATTGGTGGTCATAATGCCACCATCACCAAAGCCACCAAGATTCTTTGATGGGAAGAAACTGAAGCAACCTACGGTCCCTGTGGAACCAGCACGAATACCGTTGTTGTCAATCGAACCAATCGCCTGTGCAGCGTCTTCTATCACTGGAACACCAAGATCGGCGCCCAGTTGGTTGTAAGCTGTCATATCAACTGATTGACCAAAGAGATGCACCGGAATGATCGCTTTGAGTCTGCTACAACGACTTGCCGCTTCGCGCACGAGCTCGAGATCCATGTTGTAAGTCGTTGGGTTGATATCAACAAAGACGGGCTTTGCTCCGAGTCTGTGGATAGAGCCAGCTGTCGCAAAGAACGTGTAAGAAGGACATATCACCTCATCACCTGGCTCAATACCAATGCCCATCAAAGCCAACAAAAGCGCATCAGATCCCGATGCACATCCAATTGCATGCTTGGCGTGGCAGTATTCAGCTACCTGCGTCTCTAGTTCCTTAACATTCGGCCCCATAATGAACCATTGCGCTTCAACAACTTCTGTCATTGCGGCCACAATTTCATCTCGCAGTGGTCCGTATTGCGCTTTCAAATCGAGCAAGGGAACTGTTATCGACTGACTCAACTGAGCACCTCCTGTGCTTGTAACTCTTTAATAGGCTCAAGCATACCTGCTTCTTCTTGATATTGGTTGCCACAACTGGGGCAGATAATCATGTCTTTGGATTCAATGGGGGGTAGCGGAACGCCACATCGACACACCCACCCTTTCTTTCGTGCGGGCACCCCCACCATGAGTGCATAAGGTAAAACATCTTTGGTCACCACCGCGCCAGCCGCTATGAATGCAAATTCACCAATGCGGCTGCCGCAAACGATCGTGCAGTTCGCTCCCATCGAGGCGCCTTTTCGAACCAACGTTCGCGCGTACTGATCACGTCGAACAATCTCACTACGAGGGTTGTTGACATTCGTAAAGACCATGGACGGGCCACAGAAGACGTCATCTTCCATAATGACGCCTGAATAAACTGAAACATTGTTCTGGATCTTGACATTGTTGCCAATGACCACATCGGGAGAGACCACGACATTCTGCCCGATATTACATTTCTTACCGATCTTGCAATTTGGCATGATGTGTGAGAAGTGCCAAATCTTGGAGCCCTCACCAATTTCACAAGGCTCATCAACATAGGCCGATTCATGAATCTTTACGCCAGGATATTGATCGCCGTAGTCAGGCATTTGTTGCCCCTGTCAGTGTCGCTTTAGACTTCGTTTTGGTCTCAGCTTCATCGACTCTTAACTGGCGATCCTCCATTGTGAATAGGACTTTGGTTCCATTGGTCACTAGCGACTGCTGCGCCGCGTGTAGTACACGTAGAACTCTCACCCCATTTTGGCCATCGGTCAGCGGCGTTTCGCGGGTGCTGACGCACTGAAGAAAGTGTTCACACTCAGCACGCAGTGGTTCATCGGCTGGAAACTCAACTTGAGTTCCATCGCCACGTACCGGCACTGGCTGGCCTTCTTGCCAATCAACTCTTTGATCGTAGAGCACGAGGTCCTTAGTGATATCACAGAAGCTAGCCATCTTCTTTGATCCAACAACAACGAGACGCTGCTCCTTAAAGGGGTGCAACCAAGAAACAAAGATGTGCGATCGGACACCATTATCAAAAAGTAACTGTGTGAGAGTTGTATCTGCAATGTTTGGCGTCACGTAGCTGCCCCCAGTTGCAACAATTTCAAAGGGCAATGCGTCTACGAGTCGTAAAATGACTGCAATATCATGAGGTGCAAATGACCAGAGAGCATTCTCTTCTGTACGGATTTTTCCAAGATTCAGTCGATTTGAGATGATGTAACGAATTTTTCCTAGTTCTCCCGCTGCAATCATCTCTCTAAGTTTCAAGATGGCTGGGTGGTACTCTAATAGATGACCGACCATAAGAACGCGGCCAGCATCATGAGCGCGGGTGACTAAATCCTCTGCTTCAGCAACATCAAGTGTGATGGGCTTTTCGACAAAGACATCCTTGCCCGCAGCGATTGCTTGACAGGCTAATGGATAGTGCGTTTCCGCTGGTGTGGCAATCATGACTGCGTCGATATCTGGACGCTTCAAGACATCTTTAATATCACTCAGAATCTCTGCTTCAGGTGCAAGCTCACGGGCCCGCTCCTGTCCGGATTCTGTTGGATCCACGACCGCCGCTAAGCAGCCGATCGCATTCATCGTGCGAGTAATGTTCTTTCCCCAGCCTCCACATCCAACCACTGCAACACGAATCGTTTTGTATTGATCTTCTGGCGCCATTACGCTCTTGCTCCTGCGCGGTATTGGGACCGCTTCCATTCATGAAGGCTTCGGTTAGCGCTATGCCAGACTCGAACGCCGATTGACATCTCAAGGGCCCTGGATCGCCCCGTATGGACTGCACCTGCCGGTGAATCGGGCGGCTGTCTGATACCGCCAGCGAGGCCAACTGAGGACAGAAAGGCTAGGGTATACACCACTCTAGAGGGGGTCAACGGGTTGCAAGTAAACCCCCAATCGATGCACGCCTGGATAGTCGTGTGAGGCTTGTTGACCACCCTTTTTAAGTGGCCCGGGCCCTGGTGAAAGACCCCCTCTTCGAGGCTCTCACCAGGGCTCGCGAACCTGCCGCCCCTCCCTCAAGGGGTTCTGTAAAAAGCACAAGGGCGTCAGGAGCAATGCCGCCCTCGTGCCTTCTAGAAGTCCATGCGAGGCCACCTCTCTCTAGGGGTCAATTAAGGATAAAAAACCCAAATAACGAAGATAGTCTGTCACGACTCCACCAAAATTGGCTTTCTGGAAATCGGTTGCGCCACAACAGATGAGCCCATTCTGAGGTTCGGAAACCCTTTACAGTGCTTTCACGCAACTCGAAAGATTGGATAGATCGCTCGACCGCCAGATGCAG
>CALCOW010000179.1 GCA_937899935.1 uncultured Phycisphaerae bacterium | reverse complement strand
CTAGGTCTAATCCATGATTTCGATGATATCGAAGTCGGTTCGACCCTTCGGCAAGTCGACACTGACCGTTTCCCCAACCTGTCGCTTCATCAGGGCCTCGCCGAGGGCAGAGTTTGGTGTGACTTCTAGATAGTCAATATCAAAGCGGCCAGTAGACTCACCAACCAGACGATAGAGATCCTCATCACCCGTCTTGGTGTTTCGTAGCTTGACTGTTGTTCCGATATAGACAACGCCCTCAGGCACTTCGGAATTGTCTACCAGAATCGCCTCTTTCAAGGCCTGCTCAAGTTCACGAATCTTCGCTTCATTGAGGCCCTGGTCTTCGCGGGCCGCATGGTACTCTGCGTTTTCTTTGAGATCGCCCAGGTCACGAGCCTTTCCAATACGGTCAGATATTTCTATCCGTCTAGAAACGCGGTCTTCTAACTCGGCCTGGAGCCGGTCGTACTCTTCATTACTGAGGTATTTCATAGCTGGAAATATAATAGCTTTTGTTCGAGTGATGGGGAGTAAGGTAAGAGGCCGCTTCAGCGTTGTTACGCGGAAGGCTCCTTAGTACCCCCAAATTTTAGCCTCTCCTGGAAGCAGGGATGATAAAATTGCGGTTCAAAGCATGGTCAAGCAGGATAAATTTCAGTCCGGCTTGAGCGGCTTTGGCAAGAAAGAGTGGAACAAATCCCTTCCCAGGGACATTGGCAGGCGAATCCCGAAAAGGCAAGTAGACTGCAGCAATATGGCACCACACGCTCCAGGATCTCAGCAACAGCAGACTGCAGCGGTAGCTTTGCGTGATGACGTGCGTGAGCTTGGAGAGCTGCTTGGTGCAATTATTAAGCATCACGGCCAGGAGGGTGACTTCGATCGGGTGGAGGCCATGCGTGCTCTTTCAAAGCAGCGGCGGATTGAAAAATCTGCACCTCGTGGACAATTGCAGTCACTTGTACGAGATCTGGACCTTGATCAGATAGGTGGCTTGATCAATGCTTTTTCTACGTTTCTCGATGTTGCTAATTTGTGTGAAGATAATCAGCGTGTCCGTGTTCTTCGCCAAAGAGCCCAAGAGTGTGGTGAAGTAGATCAAGAGAGTCTCGCCAGTGTGTTGATGTCATGGCGTGACAATGGATGTACTGCTGATCAAGCAATCAAAAGATTGGGTTCTTTGAGCGTAGATCTTGTTGGTACTGCTCATCCAACAGAAGCAAAACGCCGAACTGTAAGGCGCGCTATACAGCGCATGAAAGAACGGTTGCGCCGCCTGGAGCGGGTTGAATTGTTGCCCTCTGAAGAAGAGGAGCTTCGAGCTCGTTTACGAGCTGATCTACTGGCCTTATGGGCTTGTGATGGTTTGCCACCTCAGCGTCCCTCAGTATTGTCGGAAGTAGAGCGTAATCTATTTGTTCTTAAAGCCCTTTGGGCCGTCGCGCCTCGGTCGATAGATTTATTGCGTCGAGCCTTTGCTCAAACCTGGCCTGGTTCTCAGCTTGATGAAGCAGCAGTGTTGGCAGTGGGAACATGGATGGGTGGCGATCGTGATGGAAATCCAAACGTCACAGCAGAGATAACCCAAGAGACATTAGAGCGATTGCGTGCTTTTGCAATCGAGTGTCATCGCCAGCTTTGCCAAGATCTTACTGATCGAATGGCAGAGACGCTTCCCCCTGATACAGCAGTGGATCTTCTTGCAGAACTTGATAGTGCCATTAGTGAGGATGCCATCCTAGCGCAAAGATGTGCTGACGATCATGAACATGATGTGCCACGACGCTGGCTTCGACTGATCGATCGTCGACTCGAAAAGACCGCACTTGGTGATACCAGTGATGGGTATGTGAGTTGTGATCAATTGAGGCAAGATATTCAAAGGCTTGCTGATGCATTATTGCAGTGCGGCCTCCAAGAGCACATCGACTTGTGGATTCGTCCATGGCTCGACCGCGTCGATATTTTTGGACTCCATTTGGCTCGGCTCGATATACGTGAGAACTCTGAAGTGCTCTCTGTTGCGATCGCCGATGCAATGTGCGTACTTGGTATCGAAGACGACTATCTTGGACTGGATGAATTGGGTCGACAAGAAGCGCTCCAGCGACCTCTTGAAGCAGCGGTAGCAAAGGGTATTGATATCGAGTCCTTTGCGGGACTCAGCCGAGAGACTCATCGTTTAGCGGCATTCTTGCAAAGCCAGCAGCAATATCATGAGGCCTTAGGGGTCTTTGTTATTAGTATGACGCGCTGCCCTAGTGATGTCTTGGCGCCGAACTGGTTAATGCGATTTGCAGCATTGCGTCTTGAAGTACAGCCAATGGTGGTATCTGTTTCTCCGCTATTTGAAACGGTAGATGATCTTGCAGAAGCGCCTACGACGCTCAGTAGTTTACTCCTGAACGATGCATATCTCAGCGATCTTCGTGCTGCTGGTGGCGTGCAGACATGTATGGTGGGGTACTCTGACAGCACCAAGGATTCAGGGATTATTGCCGCCAACTGGCACTTGTATTTGGCACAAGAGAAATTATCCCAAGTCGCTGATGAAGCCAAAGTACCATTGGTTCTCTTTCATGGCCGTGGTGGGTCCTTGGGTCGAGGCGGTGGCCCAGCTGCACGCGGCATTCTCTCACTTCCTCCTGGTACGATGCGCGGCCAAATACGTTTGACTGAACAAGGCGAGGTACTTGCTGATCGTTACGATGATCACGAAATAGCACAGCGTCACTTGTCACAGGTGTTGTCAGCCACAGCTCGTACTATGGTGCAGCCAATTCAAGAAAGACCGGCTCGATGGGATGCGTTGATGACGCAAGCCGCGCAAGCAGGGCGAATTGCTTATCGCCAACTTATTGATCATGCTCATTTTATCAATTGGTTTGATCTCGCAACGCCGATTTCTGTCATTGAAACACTGACCATTGGCTCGAGGCCTTCTCGTCGTAAACAAGCGAGAACCTTGCAGACGTTGAGAGCTATTCCCTATACCTTTGCAATGACGCAAAATAGAAGTATGGTCACTGGTTTTTATGGTTTTGGAAGTGGTATTGAAGCTTGT
>CALCOW010000178.1 GCA_937899935.1 uncultured Phycisphaerae bacterium | reverse complement strand
TCCGATCTGTGAACTGGACAGCCGGGTATATCAAGATAAGGAATGGCATCATCAAGATAGTTAACCAACAATCGCATCATGCGACTTTTTGCTTGTCCCTTTTCTCCAAGAAATAGCAAATCGTGTTTTGCCAGTAACCCATTAACTATTTCTGGGATCACCGTGTTGTCATAGCCAAGAATTCCGGGAAAGAGCGGTTCGCAAGCTTCCATTGCAGCAACCAGATTGTCTCTCAATTCTTCTTTGACGCTGCGGCTTTGCCAGTCTGTATCTTGAAGTTGGGCGAGTGTGATGGGTCGGCGTTGAAGAGCTTGTTGGGTCATGTTGTTCTCAAGAATCGTTGTTATAAATGTTTGACCAATAGTAGAATCAACAGAGGATTTGAGGCGTCTTTTCAGCGCTTATTTCGCGCACAATCCATAGTATTCCTCATCTCGTAATGACTAGAGAGGTCTGATGACTCTCAATTCTGGGTCCGTGTGGCTATTCGGCGTGGTGCCATGTCGCCAAAATGATTTGCAATCCTGCTCATGAGTCCACTGGGAGCGCTGACTCAGCCCCGGATCACCCCTCTGGTGGGTAGATTCACTACCATGCGTGGGATTCCGGAGAGAGACCGATCACCAGAGACCACTGGATACTCAAGGATCAATCTCATCAACGTGAATCTTGGTTGCTTCGGAATGACGACATGAGCACAGACGTACCCACCGATACCGATCAAAAGCGAGAAGCTTACTTCAGATCTAACGTCGTTTGCATTGTCTGTTTGCTGGCAATTTGGGCATTTGTTTCATTTGGATGCGGCATTCTATTGGCGCCATGGCTAAACCAATGGACATTCTTCGGTTCCGGCTATCCACTTGGATTTTGGTTCGCTCAACAGGGGGCTATCTATGTCTTCGTCATACTTATCTTCATTTATGTGCTCATCATGAATGGTCTAGATCGGCGCTACAGTAATCAGGAGCCTCGTTAAGTAATGGGAGTGCAAGGCTGGACCTTTTTGATTGTTGGGCTAACTTTTGCGCTCTATATCTTTATTGCTATTCGATCGCGAGCTGGAAGTACCGGCGAGTTTTATGTCGCGGGAAAACACGTACCACCACTTGCTAACGGTATGGCCACGGCTGCCGATTGGATGAGTGCTGCGTCTTTTATTGGAATGGCTGGCCTTATTTCTTTTATGGGTGCGGATGGCTCTGTGTATCTGATGGGTTGGACGGGTGGCTATGTTCTATTAGCTTTACTTATCGCGCCCTATTTGAGGAAATTTGGTCGTTACACCGTCCCAGATTTCATGGGTGCAAGATACTACTCACAGCTCGCCAGGCAGGTTGCAGTGATCTGCGCGATTTTCGTTAGCTTTACCTATGTGGCCGGCCAGATGCGCGGCGTTGGGATTGTCTTTAGTCGTTTCCTTGAAGTCGACATTGAGCTTGGCGTCATTATTGGTATGGCCATTGTCTTTATCTATGCAGTGCTTGGTGGTATGAAGGGGATTACTTATACGCAAGTAGCTCAGTACTGCATTCTTATTTTCGCGTATATGGTTCCAGCTATTTTCTTGTCATTAATGTTAGCGAATACAGCTATTCCACAGATCGGACTTGGTGGTCAAGTCGAAGATGGAACATGGTTGCTTGATAAGCTTAATGGCTTGCAAAAAGATCTGGGATTCGATTCGTATACTGACTACCACAAGCCACCAATTGACATAATCGCCATCACCGCTTGCCTCATGTTAGGGACCGCGGGACTTCCGCATGTGATTATCCGTTTCTTTACAGTGCCTCGAGTTCGTGATGCACGCATTAGTGCCGGCTGGGCACTTGTGTTCATCGCAATTCTCTATACCACAGCACCAGCGATCGCAGTTTTTGCCCGTACGAATCTTCTTGAGACGCTAAAAAATCAGCCAGCTTATGCCCAAGCACCCGAGTGGTTTACGAAATGGGAAGACTCTGGACTGATCACTTGGGTTGACAAGAACAATGATGGTCAAATTACCTATCAGACCGGTAAAGTCTTTGAAGAGAAGAAGCCTTCCTACGCTAAGGATAAAGATGGTGCACCGCTTCGGGGCGAACATGGTCAACGTCTGACTACCAATCAAATAAACGACTCTCCGAACGAGGTATACATCGATCGAGATATCATGGTCTTGGCAAATCCGGAGATTGCCAATCTGCCCAATTGGGTGATTGCGCTCGTTGCAGCCGGAGGTCTCGCCGCAGCGTTATCCACAGCTGCTGGCCTGCTTCTGGTGATCTCCTCTGCCGTCTCTCATGATCTTCTGAAAGGCATGATTCGCCCAAACATTTCTGAGAAAGGCGAACTACGAGCTGCTCGACTTGCCGCCGGCGGCGCGGTTATTGTGGCTGGACTGCTAGGGATCTATCCGCCTGACTATGTGGCAGCTGTTGTTGCGTTTGCATTTGGATTAGCGGCATCATCATTCTTCCCAGCAGTCCTCATGGGCATTTTCTTTAAGCGTATGAATAGAGCGGGTGCTATCAGTGGCATGCTTGTAGGGATCATGTTCACCGCTGGCTACATCATTTACTTCAAGTTTATAAATACTGATCCAGATGCAAATGAGTATTGGCTCTTCGGCATTTCGCCAGAGGGAATTGGAGTGATAGGGATGCTGCTCAACTTCATAGTAGCAATCATTATTTGTTGTATTACAAAAGCACCACCTCAAGATGTGCAAGATCTTGTTGATGAAATTAGAGCCCCTGAGTGAGCAATGCGTTTGATACGGTTGTCTCGAAGTGAGTCTAGCGAGGAGTGGGAAATGACTGACCAAACAGCTAATCAAAGTGTGTCTCGTACATGGTCTGTTGCAAGTCTAGCAATGCTTCTATGTACTTGTGTAACACTTGGTGATGTAAAGCTTCCAGCTATTATTAGTGACAATATGGTTTTGCAATCAGGTGATGCAAACATATGGGGCTGGGCAGCGCCTGGGGAAGAGGTGGTTGTTCAATTAGGACCCGATCCAAAGAACCGGCCAAATCAAATAATCTCACGATCAACCCAAGCAGATGGAGATGGTTGTTGGTCAGTGTCCCTAACTCCAGCTACATCCTCACTGTTCGGCGGGCAGTCCATGAATCTTGTGGTCACAGGTAAGAATGAGCAAATTGTCCAGAACGTTCTGATTGGTGAGGTCTGGATATGTTCTGGTCAGTCAAACATGGAGTGGCCCGTTGACCGTTCAAAGAGAGCTCAGCAAATCCAGCAAATGGGGAATCATCCGCAAATTCGTATGTTTAAGATGGCTCATGTAAGCACGCCAGAAAAAAAGGACGATGTGTCAGGCCATTGGCAAGTTTCTACACCTGAAACCGTGCAAAAGTTTTCCGCTGTCGGCTTTGTATTCGCAGATGAGCTTCATAGATCACTGGGTGAACCAGTCGGTATGATTTCAACGAACTGGGGTGGTTCAGCCGCCGAGGCGTGGATGAGTCGAGAAAGACTTGAACAAAATCAATCGCTGACAGCTCTAGTTGATCGAACAGATGCTACGCCACCAAAGCCAAATCATCGCCCCGCTCATCTGTATAACGGCATGATTCATCCGATTCTTGGCTATGGTATTCGTGGAGCCATCTGGTATCAGGGTGAAGCAAACGTTGGTCGTGCGGCTCAGTATGGCATTGTGTTTCCAGAAATGATCAAAGACTGGAGAGCAAATTTTAATAGCGGTGACTTTCCATTCTACTTTGTTCAGATAGCACCTTACAACTACAACGCACCAGAAGCCGCAGCTGAGTTGCGCGAGTCACAAGACAAGGCGCAGCAACTAAAAAAGACAGGCATGGTGGTAACTATGGATGTTGGTAATCCTGGAGATATTCATCCCCAAGATAAAACAACGGTTGGTAAGCGATTAGCAGCATGGGCATTGGCTAATGATTATGGAAGGAGTGTACCTTTTAAGAGCCCGAACTATAAAGTTGGTTCGTTGGCTCTTGAGGGAGCCGAGGCTTTTGTGAAATTCGAAAACACGATCGGCACACTCTCAACAACTGATGGCAAAGCTCCATCCCATTTCACGATCGCGGGTCCAGATATGGTATTTCATTCCGCAGTTGCTGAGATTCGTGGCAATACAGTTATGATCACATCAAAAGATGTGAAACAACCCGTTGCAGTTCGTTATGCATGGAGTGATACGGCGCAACCAAATCTTGTTGGTGGCAGTGGCCTTCCGGCGACCCCTTTTCGAACAGATCAGTGGCCCCAAGTAACTGCTGGCCAGCACTAAAGTTTCACTATATCGCCACACCTTGATGCGTATTATTGGATAGACATCTGCCTCATTATCGGAAAGAGGCAGAAGCTGCGCGGATCTATCAATGCTTAATCAATTGAAAGCTCGCGATAGCAGTTTGGAGGGCTACAATGGCTGCTTCAACCTTCTTGGAGATCGCAAAGGTGGGTATGTTTGATCTCGAATCCGCAGATGGCTTTGTCATCGACTATGTCGGCTTGGGGCAGTACGGCCTCTACGCGGCAGATGACTTAACGTGTATCAATGTGAGCAACGATCTCACAGAGTTAATATCGCATGTTAGTGATATCTACGGCCCAAACGAGCCGATTGCATTTAGCCCGATAGCCTCGACTGCTTTTCGATTACTCTTTCCGCTTTCCTGCGAGACAGAAATCGATCGTCTTGTGTGTGAGGTGACACTTGATCAAGATGGAATGATCGAGTAAATCGCCTTAATAAACCAATAGATCAACGAAGCATTCTTATCCGGATTGTCTCAGGAATCTCTATGAGTTTCTGGCGTATCACCGACTCGTCGTAGTCATCGACATCGAGAATGACATAACTCACATCAGCATTGCTTTGTAGATACTCGGCGTTGATGTTGACGCCAAGATCAGCCAAGGTGCCATTGATGGTGCTTAGGACACCGGGCACATTGTGGTGAAAGTGGAGAATTCGTAGCTGGTCTTCGCGACGAAGTGGTAACTCAACTTCTGGCACATTGACAGCACTGGTCGTTGTGCCTGTGCTGAAAAAACGAGCCACTTTCAAAGCGACATCTCGAGCAATACTCTCTTGGGCTTCTTCAGTGCTGCCACCGATATGAGGTGTTAAAACAACATTTGGCAACCCCGCCAAAGGACAGTGAAAGGACGCATCGTTGCTTTGTGGTTCTTCGGGATAGACGTCAATAGCAGCCCCTCCAATAGACTGATGCTTAATAGCATCAGCCAAAGCGGGCATATCGATGATGCTTCCTCGGGCGTTGTTGATAATCATAGCCCCCGGCTTCATCTGACCTAGTTCTTTTTTTCCAATCATGCCGGATGTAGCAGGTGTTGCTGGTACATGTAGCGTTACGACATCGGAAACGGCAAGAACTTTCTTGAGTGAGTCCAATGGCTGAGCATTTCCAAGTGGCATTTTAGAAGCGACATCGTAATAAACGACTTTCATGCCCAATGACTCTGCAAGAACAGAGACTTGTGAACCAATATGACCATATCCAACAATACCAAGTGTTCGGCCTCGTACTTCGTGCGCATCACGAGCCGACTTGAACCAATGCCCAGCGTGGATTCGCGCACTTCGGTCAAAGAGTCTGCGGTGCAATGCGATGACTTCTGCAATCGTCATTTCGGCAACACTTCTAGTGTTTGAGAATGGTGCGTTAAACACAACCGATCCGTTGCGGCCGGCGGTCTTCAAATCCACCTGATTGGTCCCTATGCAGAAGCAAGCGATACCAAGTAAATCAGGGAGAGATTTGACGGCATCTTCGTCGATTGTTGTCTTTGATCGGATTCCCAGAAAAGCCGTGTCAGCGGCGAGCTTTTTTAGCGAAGTCATATCAAGAGCATTTGCTTCACGTCGAACGCGCAAGCCAGCTTGAGTGAGTATTTCATCGGCTGCAGGATGGATCTCTTCGAGCAGCAGAATTTCTGGTGGTGGCGTGCGGGCCAAGATGACTCTCCCTTTAATACCTCTGGGGGGATGAGGCGGCCGTGAAGTCTAGTGGGGATGTTACGTATCTGAGGCGGTTAAGTTCAACCACATATTTTTCTCATGACCCATTCCAGAGGCCCTCGGCGGAACCATTGCATCCACAGGGTGGCAAATATGATTGATCCAAGCGAAAAACCGATCCAAAACCACAAGATGCTTGAACTCGGCCAGCTCACTGTGGCCGCCTCTTCGTTGCCTGATACAAATGGACCAATACCAAGAAGTACGTGAGCGAGATAGAGCGTAAGAGCCATTTGACCGGTCCGGACAAGCGGTGTAGCCAATGGTCTCAGCCATGGTACGACAAGCAGACACAAACCGATCACGGCAAAAGATGAGCCAGTTGCTGATAGAACATAGAGTGGACCTGGTGGGATTGATTCAGTGCCCCAGAATGCTGCCCGAAAGTAACCATCCATTCCATCCAAGAACGAGACCGAAGGGGTCAACCAAAGGGAAAGTAATGGACCGGCAACGCACAGAACGATTCCGCCGACAATTAAACTCAGTTGTACAGTGAGCCGGCGTGCGTTGAGTCGACCGACCCATAGCCCAATAAACGCAAAAGAAACCCACGGAAACAGTGGATGCCATCCGTTATAAAAAAGGTTTTTGACTTGACCACTCCAGGTCCAGAAGTTTGGGTGCGAGTATGTCTTAAAATCCCAACCTTCTGTATAAGGTAGCCATAAAAATAGGCAACCAAAAATAGCTACGCTAAGAAGCGCAAGTGCCCATAGCGCTACACTATCGACCATAAGGAAAATTGCTGCAATGCCGATATAGAAAGCGTAGTAGTGTAAAATGTCTGCTTCCCATAGTGGTTGCCAGGCGTAACCGATGACAAGAAGAAAGGCAGCGCGTCTCATATAGATCCAGCGCGTTTTCCTTAAACCACCAATAGGATCTTTGCGTATTGCACCGCGGGTCATCAGGCTGATACCAACACCAGCGAGCATGACAAACAGCGCACTGGCTCGGCCAGCAAAAATCTTCATAAAAAAACTTTGATCCGCACCAACGGCACTAAACACGATTTCAAAGTTCACTAGAACCATGCCCACAAAGGCAAGCCCGCGGGCAACGTCATAGCCTCGAATTCGTGAGCTTTGAGACCCCGGTAGCTCAAGTGTACCGATGATTTCTGTGGTATCACTAGCTCTAGGTTGTGGTGAATCGTCGGTTTGCATCAGATATTTTGCTTTCCAGGTCAGTATAGTGCCTGATGGTCACGCTTGACGGCAATCGACTGTCGGCCCATACTAATCCCTAATAACCATGGACGGGTGGAGTGCACGTTCCAGGTGGAACTGCAGCATAATGGACCGTCCACCAAGGAGAATCTGATCATGCGTGCAATTGCCTCAATAATTTGTCTCTCGGCGGGAGCATTTCTTGTTTGCACTACTGGATGTACAGAAGAGCATCGAGATAACCTTTCGCAAGGCGCTTCCGACGTTGGCACTATCTTTGTAAATTCCCCAAGTCGGTTTGCTGATGGGGTAAAGAACGGTGGTAAGGACACCAGCGCCAGTAGCGACGGCTCCAGCAACTAAGCGAATTCTGTTTCTCCCTGCTTGGTAACTCTAGACCTTGATCGTTGAGTTCTTTTGAGAACTCAGTTTGATCGGCTAGTGCCGCATTAGGATGTCTCTACGGCATCGGCTGTTTGTGTGCGCCTGATGGCTATACGAGAGAATCGGTATCAAAGGTAATGGTTTTTAGTCAAATTGAGGAAGCTGTATTTCTATTTTGGCCACATGCTACAATTCTGACCTGGGCAACAGGGGATCTGTCACAATATGGGCTCAGAACATCAAGCAGAACAGCCCCTGTTAGACCGGTCGGAAACGATGTTTCGCCCCGTAGTGGTCATACCCACTTATAACAATGCCGGGACGCTGATGGATGTGGTGAAGCGGACCGAGTCGGCCAATATACCGGTGATCGTGGTAGATGATGGATCGACTGATGAGACGCCATCATTGCTTGCCAATTGGGGTAGCAGTGGTGCGGTGATCACACACCAGCAGAATCAGGGTAAAGCCAATGCACTCAAGACCGGCTTTCATTTTGCTAGGACAAATGGGTATACGCACGCTATTACGCTCGACTCTGATGGACAACTTTGGCCCGAACAAGTGGGCGATTTTGTAGAAGCGGCTCAATCTCACCCAAAGGACTTCATTATTGGTCAGAGGAATGATCTATCTGATGACTATCCGGCGCGAAGTCGCATTGGGCGCCGGCTCCAGAATCTTGCAGTACGAGTTGAATGTGGGGCTACAGTTGCAGACACGCTCTGTGGCTATCGAGCCTATCCACTCGCTATGTTTGATGTCGTACATACGCGTGCAGGTGGCTTTGCCTTCGAAATCGAAGTAGTAACACGATCGGTCTGGGCAGGGATCAACGTACGTGATGTACCTATTCACTGCCGCTATTTCTCTAAAGATGAGGGCGTGAGCCATTATCGGTTTGTACGTGATTGGACACATGCGCTACTGGTACATATTTATCTACTCTTTCGTCGGTTAATTCCATGGCCTCCTCGGCGCGTCGCCCATGCGTCACAATGCCAAAATGTCAGCATCTTAAAACTCATGGCCAATCTTGCCTGTTGGTTAAGGCCCGATGTTCTATGGTTGCAGATACGCACAAGCCATCTCGAACGCGCTGTTGTCGGCAGCTCGATTGGCCTTGGCGTCTTTTCCGCATGCCTTCCTGCCTTTGGCATACAGATTGTTCTGGGCCTTTATTTTGCAATACGACTCTATGCAGGCAGCTTTTTATCACTTGGTATTGGACTGCTTGTGCTGATCTCACCTGTTGGACTTGTATTACACATGGCGGCCTTTTGGATAGGGCATATTTTGCTGCTTGGCTTAGTGCCTTTGCCGGCTGATTTGAGCGTAGCCATGACCCCTACAGGGCTTACCATTACGGTGGCTTTGCGATGGCTCATTGGTGGGATTTTACTTGGTGGTCTACTCGGCGCCGTCGTTGGATCTTGTGCCAATGGATTAATGGCTTGGATACCATATGCAAGAGATGTTCAAACATCTTCGGTGACAGTTCATTCTTAGTCTTGAAAGCTCGCGATTTAAGTTTGTGACCGGGATTCACGTAGCAAGAGAATTGGCAGGAGAAGTCCAATTGTTGCGATCAAACACCCAAAGACACCAATCGCAGTCATCCAGCCCAATGCAGCAATTGCAGGAACGCTTGTAAATGCAAGGGCTCCAATAGCCAGTGATGTTGTAAGTGTCGTCATTGTAATTGCATGGCAACTTGCCGCGTATGTCTCAGCAGATTTATTGCTCTTTTGATTTCTTCGTACGCGATCAATGCTCATCAGAAAAATACCGTCGTCAACACCGATCCCAATTAAGAGTGGGATAGCTAGTAAATTAATAAGATTGAAGCCCGTATTCGTTAAGCTCATAGTCATGAGCACGAATGTCAGTCCAAAACCAACGGGAATGAGTAAGAGGAAGAGATCATCGATTCGCCTGAACATAAATAACAAGAAGATTCCGACGGCGACTGCGGCGAAGAGCACAAGTACAAGCAGATCTCGTCGAACGAGTAACTCACTTTCATAGCCCAACACAGAAACACCAGTCAGAGTTGCCCCAGGGACTTCGTCGATCGCATCCTGAATACTCGTGATGATGAGATCACGTTCATCCCGCTTTTCTAAGATCCGATCAACAAGGACGACCAGAAGACTTTGTGATAGATCACCTGTTTGATTTGTGGGTAAAAAACGATCTGCTAGTTCTGGGTACTGGTTGAGATCCGCAATGGTGGGCGAGTTAGATGGATTCAGAAGTGTTTGTAGATAAGAAATGTATCCGTCAAAGGTCTCAGGCGCAAATGGAGAATTCCGCACGGCCTGCTTAAAATCAGCAACAACTTGATCGACATCAGTCTCTGGAATGGTCTTTGGTTCAAGAGTCCTCTCGTCCGGCAGTAATGAACCTAGGCCAAGCACTTCTTTAACACCTACAGCTTTGAGTTGTGATGTACTGAGATAAGTGGTGATCTCATGAATGCGATAGACAAGATCAGTGTCATTGTCTGCGGTTACTTCAACCAATAGAACGCCAGGTGCCGTTCCAAAGTGAAGAAGAATTTCATCCTGTACTTCAAGAGCCGGATTTGGTTTCGGATGCATTGAGCGAAGATCCGATTCAAAGAAAATAGGCGTTGG
>CALCOW010000177.1 GCA_937899935.1 uncultured Phycisphaerae bacterium | reverse complement strand
CGGCCCAGGTGATCATGCAAGATCAGCAGCTTGTTTTCTGACCGGTGCGCATCCGGTCAAGACGGCGGGTAGTGATATTAATGTTGGCATCTCTGTTGATCAGGTTGCAGCCAATGCCATTGGTCACTTGACAGCGCTGCCCAGCCTCGAATTGGGTTGCGAACCGGCGATGCGAAGTGGCGCCTGTGATTCTGGTTACGCGTGCGCCTATAGCGGTAACATTTCATGGCGCACCGCCAATCAGCCAAATCTTAAAGAAATTCGTCCAAGAGAGGTCTTTGAGCGTTTATTCGGAATGGGACCGGGCCGTGAGAGCGCTCGTGCAAGAGCCCAGCGACTCCAGGCACGCAGGTCAATCTTAGATTTTGTTGGGCAAGATGCGCAGCGGCTCAATACCCAGTTAGGCCAAGCCGATCAACAGCGACTGGAAGAATACTTTGATGGTGTGAGGGCCCTTGAGCGCCGTCTTGAAATGATCGAGCGTGTGACGATTGATCCGGCAGCTGCTGAGGAATTGGGTGGACTTTCAATAAACGATCTGACGCCTGGGGCACCAGCTGACTATCGCGAGCATGTTGCGATGATGAGTGACTTGATGGTTCTGGCCTTCCGGCTCGATCAAACCCGAATCGCGAGCTTTATGCTAGCCAATGAGGGATCAAATCGCAGTTTTCCGTACATCAATGTCTCAGAGGGGCACCATCACCTTTCCCATCATCGCGGAGACGAAGCGATGGTTGACAAGATACGCCGGATTAATCGCTTCCAGAGCAGCTTGTTAGCAGATGTGATCAAGAAGCTTGATGCGGTACCGGAAGGCAATGGCACGCTTCTTGATAACACGATGTTGGTATGGGGCAGTGCGATCTCTGACGGAAATAGACACAATCATGATCGTCTTCCTGTGATTGTGGCTGGTGGCTCAGCCGCTGGATTCAATCTTGGTCAACATATTAAAGTTCCAGATGGAACGCCAATGTGTAATCTCTATACCGGTATGCTTGAGAAACTGACGCATGGCCAGTTGAAAACGCCCTTTGGTGATGCTACTGGCGCCCTTGCTATTTAGTAAAGAGCAGCGCGAGACGTTTCAAGTTAGGTTACTGTTGTGAGCAAGTCGTTCATACATATTGGGTTTGCGAAAGCAGGTAGTTCGACCATACAGCAGTGGCTGTCTAAGCAGACAGGTGTATTCGTACCTCCACGGAAAGAGCTACGAAAATCACTCGTTGTTCCACAGTGGTTTGACTTTGATTCCGAAGTGGTTCATGCCTTCTGGCATCGCCAAAAGGAATACGCTGTTAACGAGTCTCGTGTATTCGTAGCCTCGAACGAGCGTCTAGCGGGTAATCCACATGCAGGACATTTTGACCAGGATATCCTAGCGCGTCGTATTGTCGAAATGGATTCTTCCGTTCATGTCTTGATCGTCGTGCGTGAACAGATGTCTATCATTGCATCCATTTATCGCCAATATGTTGCGATGGGTGGTGTCGAAGATTTTCTGACATACGTTAAGCCGGGTCTCATGAAACGCGCTCGCCGTCCTCGGTTCGATTGGCGCGCCTATCAATATGATCGAGTCATAAATCTGTATGAATCGCTTTTCGGATCGAGTCAAGTTCACGTACTGTTGCTTGAAGACCTGCAGAATGAGTCATCGATCTTTTTTGCAAAGCTCGCCGAGACCTTAGGAGTTCAAGGGCAGCCCGTCGATCTCCAGAGAGCGCGGCACAACATTGGTATCAGTGACCAGGATCTTGAACGTGTTCGTATTCGAAATCACTTTCTGACAGAAAATAGTGACCTCACACTGCGAACGCCATCGCCTCTCCAGGTTGTTCCAGATTCTGTTGGCGGGTTTCTTGCCCGGATCTGGCCGACTCGAAACTATGGTTCAAAACATTCACTTATTGATGAGGTAAGAGATCGTTTTGGTAACCGCTTTAAGCAAAGTAACCAGGCCTTAGCAGATCGCCTTGGTCGTGATTTAAGCAGCCTTGGATATTCGATGCCCTGACTCTTGCGACTCTATTTTCTGATGAGCTTAGCTTCCGGGTGTTGCTTGGTCGCCGTCAAATGTGGTCGGTACTAGACACAAAAAACGAAGTGGCTGATCTGAGTTGTTACGAAACTGATGGATTTTGTTGGCGGGAATGTAAAACGTGTCGCCAGCCTGAATGTTCTCGATTTCTCCATCACATTCGATCGTACCAGTCCCTTCAATAATGTAGTTTTCGTGTTCGTAGTTGTGCTGATGCCGAGGTGTGTGTCCGCCGGGTTGCACGACAAAATGACGAAGCGAAAAATGAGGGGCGTTGTCTTCGCGGCCAACCATCACCTGCATTGAAACATCTTCCATTTCAACGGGTGTTGTCGTGTTTGGATCTGCAGGGCGAATAAGCATTAGTGAAATCCTGTTCTATGGAGCCATCAAATGTGTTCTGTCAAGGAATGTGTTGAGTAGATATACTATGGAACACTCAGTCTTTGTTCGTTTACGAGGAAGGCTTTCTGAGTGGACGGGGTATCCATCTCTATCTAAGGAGCATGAAAAATGATGACGCGGTTTTTAATAACGTGCATTATAGCAATCGCATTTGTTCATCCAGGAACTGTTTGGAGTCAGGGCAGCCATCAAAATGCAATGATTGATGGTGTTGAGACCGTCCGCGGCCACCGCGTCTTTGAATATGTGCCACAAGAGGCTATTTGCCTGGTGGTAATACAGACGCCTGCAAGCTTGGATGAAGCGATCATGGAAGTTTCAAAACCGCTTCCAGAAAGTGCTCGCCCTCCTGCAGGCTCGCATCCCAGCTTAGAGCTTATTGGGCCGATGGCCTTAGCAAACCCCAATGTCATTGATCGTTCAAGCCCCGTCATTCTGGCATTTGTGCCAAACCCCAAACCACAGGGGCAGGCGCAATCACTTATGCCGTACCACATGATGCTGATCGCCGAGGCCGCGAAGAACGTGACTCAAGCGCCAGAAGCTGGTCGACCCGATGCATCTTTAATGCCATCTCCAAACGTTCATTTGGTTGATGGCCTCATTGTGGTGACCAACTCGAGCGAGGCCCCTGTGAAGCCTCAAAGGGGCAATAAACTCACCCAC
>CALCOW010000176.1 GCA_937899935.1 uncultured Phycisphaerae bacterium | reverse complement strand
ATTTGAAGAATTATCAACTCCTCTTGATGCATTCAATGAAAAGATGATGATGCACAATCGTCTCTTTTCTGCGATGCTTATCAATGGCAAACAACGAACGCAGTTGTGGAATAGTGCCTTGCAATCTTTAGCAGATAGTCTTGAGACGTCTGCAGAAGCAGCAAAGCAAATGAATGCAGCATTTGCTTCTGGCGAAATAGCTAATGCGTTGAAGCTAAGCAAGGCACGTGACCTATTGTTGGCTGCTGAGGCGAAAGAGGCAGTTGTAGTGCTTGAAGAGTATGTTAAGTCTGTTCAAGAATCAATGAAGACTCCTCTGCAAAAGCTAAACGAAGAAATGACAAAACTTCAAGATGCTATGGCTGCAGGCATCATAGATTATCAAACAATGATTAGGATGTCGAAGCATTTGGCTGAACAGAATCAAGATTTGTTTATCAAAACAGGTTCAGGTGCAACTCAATCCGTTGAGCGTGCCACTGGTGGTTCGATAAGCACTGCAATAGGAACTTTCAGTGTTGCTGTCGATTGGAGAAAGAAGGTTGCTCAGGACACTTTGAAGAAAGCGTCTGAGTCTGTCGTTGAAGAGAAGATCACCAATACACTACTGCGTCAGATAGTTAGCAGAGGAATGGCTTTTGTATGAGTGTTGTAGTAAAGGAACTTTTTGAGAAATCGTCATCCCTGGTTACCAGTGGTGAATCAAGTGCGACTAGATCATTCCTTGTTTATGACGATGATGGATCTGTGGAATTTACAGAGGCAGAGGCATCAACTGCCTCTGGAATACCAGAGTTTGGTGACTCGCACCCCACCCTCTCATATTTATCAGTTCAATCTCTAGACTTATCTGGCAAGCAAGAGAGACCATACACTTATGAAATAACGGCTTCATATAGCCCATCTGGAAGTGGTTCGCAAGACCAACCGACCGGATCGCAAGCAAATGCAACAAGTTTAGATGTGAACCCCCAGACGGTCGATATATGGCGAACATCAGCAGAAGTGCCACAGGATATATCTGCGCCAGATAGGAATACAGATATAGGTGGAACGTCTATTGATAGGAATGGTGATCCTGTAACCAAGGTGAATCTAAAGGCCACTCTAAGTGTGACCAACACCCTAGCTAACCTATCGAACTTGCTTGTGTGGGCAGACTTGACAGGCACAAGAAACACAAGCAATTGGCCATCATCTTTTGTTAGTCCTTATCCTGCTTTTGCAGAAGGCAAATTGTTATACTTAGGTGCTACTGTCAACAGAACTGACTCTGGTGTATTTACCGTGACTCATAAGTTTGACTTTGATAACCTCTTTCATCTCAGGCAATTGGCAATTGAATGGAGGAATGATGGCACCTTAAAAACAGACGCAAAGGATTCTGGTCAACCTGCTGACAGGACAGCCACGAAAGTTGTTTGGATTCAACCTTTTCCAGAGCACAATGAGTTTGATAGGTTAGGCATATTATGGTGAACCAATATCCAACGGATATCAAGAAGGGGTTAGGGCGACTAACTCCAGAGGTGTTGAACAATGTATTCGAGGCCGTCACTTGGATCGAGGAAAACAAGAGAGATCTAGAGTCAGTGATTGGGAACATGCAGAAGCATGACTCCCAATTGCTTTTCTTTTTAGCTAAGATCACTGGGTCTTGGGCTTATAGCAGCACCTTAAATCAATGGGTATATGATTGGACGGCACAAAGCATTGGGAACTATACCGACACAACTGATTATGAATATGCTGTTACAGACACACTAGGCCTAGAAAGTGACGCAAGCACAAGAGCTCTAAATGTGATGGAAATAGTTAACACGGATGAATTGGTGGGGCCTGGTATTGACACAACAACCAATTATCCATCAGGCTTTTCTGTAAAGCCTGTTTGTGATGGGGCCATAGTCATGATGTTTTGGAACAAGATGGGGTCAGGTGTACCCGTATTCTGTGTGGAGAATGCACACCAGGGATCTTGCTAATGACTGGAATGCTTCTTTCTACGTGCTGTTGTACTTCTGGTTGTTCTGGTTATCAATTGGAGTTATGCGATGATTGCAATACAAGAGATGACTGGCCAGCAAGGAGTAAGTGCAGTGATTGTAATTCAGGTGCTTCATGTGACTATACATGGGCTTTTATTCCAGTCGGTCTTAGAGATTACTTTGTAAATAATGAAACTCAAGAATGTGTTGATACCTGGTATTTCAATTATTGGGGAAAGTGCTGGTATGTAACAAGGGACTATTTAGAAAACACAGGCAATGAAGAGTCTTGGTCTACAGCTAGTGACTGTTTCCACATGATTTGGCCTGGCTTTAGCTCTCATTATATGAGTTGTTGCGAATGCTGTATGTGTTGCGGAAGTTGCTGGAAAACTTATGATCCAAGCGGCACTGGTTTTGGTACCTGCACTGAAACATGGGACAATGCGGCAAAGCCAAATGGTGGTCTAAGAATCACAGTTACAGGCGAAAGCGTCAAAAGGACAGTGACAGCCCGGTATTCCACAGACCCCTATGTTGGCGAGCCAGAAGTTTGTGATGTGAGTTGTCAACCTTGTCCATCTGAATGTCTGCCTCCAACTTGTGACCCTGACTGTGGCGATACCTGTATTGGTGGCTGCAGAACAAGAGGTGGATATTGCACTGGTGGTAAATCTACACAGAACCACCATCCATGCGGACCGGGAACTATATTAGATGAACCTTGCGATGGTTTTGATGGAGTCTCGATAGATAATACAACCAATTGTAGATGCAGTTGTGATGGTACAAACAGGAATTGCACATCATCATCGGGAGACTGCGATGATTGTTATGTTCCCAGTGTTGGATTATGTCCTTCATTATCAGCCCCAATTGACACTCTATCTTGCGCTCTTCCTGCTGCTGCTGCTGTCACGAGTTCTTCTGGCGGCAAGAGGGCTTATGGAGGTAGAACTTGCACTTACCGACCAAAACACTATGAGGTTAGCAATGTTTTATTGAGAAGATGTAGTAGTTCAGGAAGTTGCACTCAGACCACTTCTGGAGTAAATGAAGGGCTACAAAGGGTTGATTGGGGAGTTGACAATGAATTTGGATGTGATGGTTGGGTGGAAGTATTCCAGAACAGTTCAGGCTGTGATACTTGTGTTGGTGGAGGCACAGACCTAACTGAGTGTGATTACAACATTCCAGTTTGTGGTTATGATTGCGGAAGCACTAGCACTGATTACAGTAAAGACTGCCTCAGTTGTTGTACCGACGATGATACTTGTGGTGATTATATCATTAGGCAAATGTCAGTGACATGGTTAAGTGATAATCCTTACCTTAGTGATTCTGCTGGGTATACTATAAGTCTTGGTGGTATAGAGAAGGGGGTTGATGGTAGCTTTGGCTCTACTGGAACATATTCCGTTCTTGCGGCCAGTCCTTGTGCTGGTGCAACACTTAACTTCGATGTGACGATAAACAGCCCGCTAGATAATTCAACCAGAAGAATCAATGAGTTTTATGGTACAGCAACATCAGAAAGATTGAAGTTGACCGTTACGATTACAGCAAACACTACAGAAGACACTGCCGACGTTGGAGATCCATGCAACCACAACGGCACTTGCTTATGTGATTCATCCGGATGAGTGAAAACAAAGTATATACCTTTCAGTGGACTACTGACATGGGCATATTCCATGTCACTATGTTTCCAGACCAGAGCATTGAAGCAAAGAGAATTGCAGACGCACCAAAGCTAGAGCCACAAGGGAATGTCGCTGATGAGGAAACAATTGAAGCCAACAAAAGGAAGAGGGAGACGGAACACCCTGTAATAGACCAAGGCCAAAAAGAAAAAGCAACATTGGCTCAAGCTAAAAAGTTCTTTTCTGCCTGGTCTAAAATGATGAA
>CALCOW010000175.1 GCA_937899935.1 uncultured Phycisphaerae bacterium | reverse complement strand
GTTCAGACGTGTGCTCTTCCGATCTTTCCGCTGCATACGCATATCAATAAGGTCGTTAATAATAATGCCACCAAGATCTCGAAGTCGCAGCTGCCTACAAATTTCCGCAACGGCTTCTAGATTGGTATTGAGCGCATTGGTTTCGCTATCACGAGCCGCACGACTCCGTCCTGAGTTCACATCAATTGCAACCAAAGCTTCTGTTTGATCAATAACAAGTTTGCCACCCGACTTAAGTGGCACTTCACGACTGTGAATGAGTTCAATCTGACGCTCAATGTCAAAAGCGTGAAAGATGGGCGTCTTGCGCTTGTAGTGAATGACCTTCGCAGAAGTACGAGGCGCCACCACTTGAAGAAAGGCGCTGACCCGTTCATAGGCAGATTCTGAATCCACCACAATGGCAGAGATCGAAGGCCTGAGGACGTCACGAATCGTTCGGAGCAGTAGATCTGACTCGATATAGAGCTCGCTGGGTGCACCGACCGCCTTGATGCGCTTTTCCATTACTTTCCAAAGACGAGTGAGGTAGGCAACATCCCGCTTGAGTTCGGTTTTGCTTTGCCCTACACCAGCCGTCCTCAGAATGAACCCGAAGTCCTCAGGCAAATTGAGGTCATCGAGTATTTTTCTCATTTCACGCCGTTGTTCTTCATCCTCAACGCGCCGCGAAACGCCAACGCGATCCATATCAGGCATCATGACCAGCAGTCGCCCGGGAATGGAGAGATAACTGGTCAGCGTGGGTCCCTTGGTACCAATACCCTCTTTCAGCACCTGCACGAGGATTTCATCGCCTCGTTTGAGTGCTTGTTGGATGGGCGGTCGTTCACGCCGAGCGATCTTACGACCAACATGTTCGGTACGTTCCTTGCCGGGAAAATACCTGGGATGTAAATCAGAGATGTGCAAGAAGCCACTTTGGCCTTGCCCATAGTCAACAAAGGCAGCCTGAATGGCGGCCTCAATATTCGTCACTCGTCCTTTGTAGATGTTGCCTACATTGGTTGCACTGACAACGTGCTCGGTATAAAGCTCGTCCAGATGGCCTTCGTTAATGATGGCAATGCGACATTCCACGCCAGGCGAATCATTGACGACCATCACTTCGGCGGCGGTCTTACGAGTACCGCGCGAACGGGTTGCAGTATTACTTGGTTTATCGGTCAAGGGTGTGGTTCTCCAAGTTCCAACACCCGGCAAGTACCGTGACTGTGCTACTGCGTCCCCCTGTCTCTGTCGATTCTTGAATAAGAAACCGACTGAGAGCTTCTCGAATAACGCCAAGCTGTTGACCACTGTACAGGTGCGTGGGGTTCGCTAATCGATCGCTGATGCAACCGAAACAACTAAACCTCGCACACTGTCGAGTCGCCCATGGGCATATTCTGAAGAA
>CALCOW010000174.1 GCA_937899935.1 uncultured Phycisphaerae bacterium | reverse complement strand
AGGCAGCTGAGTAGCGTTCGATTGACCTGTCAACTTGCGGCACGCTGGCGGTATGATCGCTAGGATGGACCGCGATGCCTGGTATTGGCGCACGAAATACAAGCAAGTGTTCGAAAGCGGGTCGGCAATCTCGCCGAACAGCCATCATTTCTGCGTCGATTGTGATTGCTATTGCAGTTGCCTGTTTAGGGACACTGCCCTACACGCTTGGTACCGATGGCCAAGCCGCCAACGCACCTCGCCGCATTGAAGTAACTGACCTGTCCAAGTCTCTGTTGCCTCCTTTTTGGGCGCCTCATAATCAAGCTGAGAAAGAGCAACTGGCGACCATCGAGGCCGAGACGGGTTCAACACCAAGACCAATTTTTGGCACTGACAAGTTAGGTCGTGACGTCTTCCTTCGCAGTCTTGCCGGTGGTGGTATTAGTTTGGTCGTTGGATTGTCTGCAGCCGCATTGGCGATTTTAGTTGGGACTTTGTACGGATCACTCGCGGCGGGTTTAGGGGGTCGCTGGGATGGCTTGTTAATGCGCATTGTTGATGTGCTCTACGGACTTCCCTACATCTTGCTCGTGGTGCTCATTGGGCTGGCAGTCGATGGAATGTTCCAACGTCAAGGTACGAGCGTTTCGCCAGGTACGCGGCAGTGGGTGAATGTGCTGACGCTTTGGATTGCAATCGGATCGGTGAGTTGGCTCACTATTGCCCGTGTGATACGTGGGCAAGTGTTGAGTCTTAAAGCACAACCGTTTATGGAGGCCACGCGAGCTATTGGTGTGCCTGTACACCGACAGTTTTTGGTACACCTCTTACCAAACTTGCTTGGACCCATCATCGTCTATGCAACACTGACGGTACCAATGGCTATTCTCAGTGAGTCCTTCTTGAGCTTTCTGGGCATTGGCGCACGCGAGCCACTTCCGAGTTGGGGCAACATGGCTGCAGCTGGTCTCAGCGAACTTAATGTTGTTCGCGTCAGATGGTGGCTTCTCTTGTGGCCTTGTCTGTTTATTGGGGTCACACTTTTGACCTTAAACTTCCTTGGGGAGGCGCTGCGCGATGTCTTCGATCCCAGGCGAAGATCTCAGTAAATGACATTCAGAATCAGTGACTTTAAAACGAGCCTATGAAACCTCAACCAGAAAAAACAGATCAAGCCACAGCGACATCAACGAACCAACCGTTGTTGCGGGTCAGAGATCTGTCGATCACCTTTAATACTGAAGACGGCACGGAGCTTCAGGCAGTCCGTGGACTCGACCTTTCTGTTTTTCCCGGCCAGGTCGTCAGTCTGGTAGGGGAGTCAGGTTGTGGCAAATCGGTAACCGCTTTGAGCATGTTGCGATTGTTGCCAGAGCCACCCGCAACAGTGGGAGCGAAGTCTATTGAACTCGACGGCCGGGATCTTACGCAACTCACCACCAAAGAAATGAGAGCGGTGCGAGGAAGTGAGATTGCGATGATCTTTCAGGAACCAATGACGTCACTGAACCCTGTTTTTTCGATTGGTGATCAGTTAATTGAGGCTGTGTCACTGCATCAAAAAGTAGGGAGGCGTGACGCGCGTGAAATTGCTGCGACGGCTCTCGCAGACGTTGGTATTACGGATCCGATGCAGCGTATGCGTGAATATCCACACCAGTTCAGTGGTGGCATGCGGCAGAGAGTTATGATTGCGATGGGGTTGGTTTGTGAGCCAAGACTCCTCGTGGCCGACGAGCCTACGACCGCACTTGATGTTACCACTCAAGCAGCGGTCCTCAAACAACTTGAAAAACTCGCGCGCGAACGTGAGATGGGCGTGCTGTTGATCACGCATGATCTTGGCCTTGTGCGGCATCACGCGGATATTGTCTATGTGATGTACGGTGGACGGATATGTGAGTGTGCTCCTGTCAGCGCCTTGTTTGAGTCGCCACTTCATCCTTACACCCGTGGCTTATTGGCCTCCATTCCGCGCATGGGTGAGCAAGTCGATCGCTTGCTCACCATTGATCAGACTTTTGCTTCACCTCAGGCCCAGCAGGTGGTGCCAGGTACACCACAGATGAAACCCTGGTGGCCCCATTGGACCTCAACCTCAGATCGAGAGCCGGTCCTGTGGCAGGTCGCGGAAAATCACTGGGTTTCTTGTCAGCCGCCAGCTGATTGGTCAGAAATATCTCAGAAGCCCCCAGAAGTCGCCTGGGGGCGTTTCAGACCATCAAACAGCAGCTCCCAGTAGAAGCTGCTCATAAGAATTGATCTGACGTTGCCACATAGGGAACCGAGCGGTCCGTTCTTCCGTATCCAATAGTAGAAGAGCTTGGGTGATAGCCAGCGGCGCCGAAAGGAGCCAATGATGGTCGGCCTAAATAGGATTGATGCCCTTTCTAGGGCGTGGGTGGGGAGCCAAACCCATCCAACACAACTCGACTTGTTCCACTCACTTTTTCAATTACGAAAGTGGTACTACATAGGCTGTGGGGACAACCCTGACATCCTGCCATGGATCGATTTTGAAGAAGAAGAGCCACACTTCATGCTCTTTTCAGACGAAGCAAGAGCAGAACCCTATCTGCTAGATCTGGGTGCCAACAGCCGTGTGATTGGAATTCAACCCGACGCGGCACTCAGCTACGCCTTGATTCTCGCTGACCATGGGATCGAGCAGTTGCGGTTTAACCATGGTCCATTTGGGTTTTCAGTGGCCACCGCTGTTATGGAGCAGCTCGAAAGGGAAGTCAGTGGAGCCACCCATCCACGCATCGATGCTCTAGCATTGTCAGCGGCCAGTACCAAAGAGTCGGTTGACTATGACCGCTTGCTCAAAGCAATTTGTTCATTGTCACGCTGGTACCTGGTAACTGAAAATGCTTGGCCAGATCAGCCAGTGGTTTCCATTGCTGATGAAGAGCCATGTATCGTAACATTCTCAAATCGCAGTCAAGCCGACCGATTTGCTCGTAAGAGACGGGTTGGTGAAACTGGTGGATCAGCTTCAAATGTCGTAAGCGATCGCGTGATCCCACTTCCGGTAGAACATGCTGAAACATACCTCAACCGTCTGTTTAAAGATGGTGTTCGAAGTGCAGTTTTCAATGATGGTCCCTATCAGTTTGTGGCACCTCTGAACGAACTGCTTAAACGTGTTGGATAGTTCCTGAGACGCGCCTGCAGTATGCTCCCAAAGCAGGCCGTAAGAAAAGCCAGGCCTCTCTCACATCGTGGAAGGTTCTACGTTGTGATCGAGGGGTGAGGCTTTCTTAATAAAGTCTACTTTTGCAGTGCCCGATCACGACTCATCTTCGAGTGGTTCGCATTCGATATTGGCAGCTTCGCCTTTGATCTTTTTCTCAACGTATTTACGTATCCAAGTTTCAAAGGACTTACCGGCAGCCATATCACGACCACTAATATTCAACTGACTTATATTGGCGATTGGAATTGTCTGACGTCCGCCACCCTTGCTCGGTATGATTCGTATACATGGTGTCTTGGCTGTTTCTGTGCCGTCGTAGTCAAACACAAAGCCCTCTACCACAGTGCCATCTTTTAGGTTGATCGTCACATCCCCCCGGTAGTCAGTCGCAAACCGAAGCCCTTGATCAAAAAGTACCGGATCATCGGGCACCACGTGACAACCTTGCTGTAGCTGATCATCTGATTCTTGATCTTGATGTGACTTTGTCTCTTGTGGCATGAGCCTAGCTCCCCGGGCGTCTCTAATTTCTTGATCTGGTTGTTGCCATTCACGTCTATTACGGCGTTAGTTCTCTACCGCTTACAGGATCCATAATTTTCCAATGGAGTTTCCTCGCAAGGCGCATGATGACTAGCCAAGCAATTTCTTCCTCAACAATGGTCAGGAGCACCTGTTTGATGGGATCTTCTTCAGGTGGTAACTCAAGGCGTATGCCAGGTCCGAACAAAACATCTTCGCCAGGGCGGGCGGGATGGGTGTTCAGATGACTAAGTTCCTTTAGAAAATCATCCCGGCCGCCAAGGGGCATCATTTGGCCGTCGGATGATTCTTGATTGGAGAGGATGACAAACTGCTGGGCCACGTATGATTTTCCAACTAGGAGTGATTTGATCAAGATTATTGATCAGTATCTAGAGAATCTCTTTCGGCAAGTAAGCGAGAGAGTGTTTCGATCAGACTATCTAATGCGACGGGTTTATTGAGATACTCATGTACACCAAGAGACTCAGCGTAGGCCTTATGACGGCGCCCCTCATTGGCTGTCACCATGACAACCACAGGTGCCCGCGGAAGGTCTCGAATTTGCTCAAGCACAAGAAAGCCAGATCGCTTCGGTAGCATCATATCTAAGACAACTGCATCAGGATTAAGGCGATTGCACATCGAGATGGCAGCATTGCCATCCATAACCGTCTCGGTTTGTGCTCCCTCAGAGCGAATCGCAATTTCCATGCTCCGCAGGATGTCTTCGTCGTCATCGACGATCAGAATAGATCGATCATGGAGGCGTGCCTGGTTCATGGTTGAGCAGTGTATCGAGATCTGCCAAGAGGCTCTCAGTTCTGAGTTGGAGGATGACTTTGAGCCTCGTCAGTCGGTCTGGAGCGTTCCATAATCAGTTCAAGCTCTTGATCTGTCATCCAAGGAAGCGATTTGATCTTATTAATAAGTTTCTGAGGCATTGGTTTGCCCTCACGCTCAAATCGTGGCCGACTTTTCCAGCGACGGTGCAGCCACAGATATTGTTCCGGGGCAATACGAACCATCTGTTCAATAGCACGCGTATAGCGAGCAGTGACATAATAAGTTGGATCATCTTGATCGGCCCAATCTTCGGGAGGGATAATATCTTGGGCATGTAATTCATAACAGAGCTCGCCTTCACATCTACGGGCACACCCAATGACCACTGGTACATTGTGCCGAATCGCCATAAGTGCAATCGCTTTATAGCTCGATGCTAAACGTCCAAAAAATGGAACAAAGATTCCCTGATCACCAGCATTCTGATCGGCTGTTGTGCCAACCCGTCCACCCGCCTCAAGCAAACTCGTCAGAATTGGAGTCGCGCCTGCTTGTGAGATAATGCGTGTGCCATAAGCCTGACGAATTCTTAGTATCCAGTCATAGATTAGTTTGTTGCCGACAGGTCGCGCGATGACAGCGTCGATTGGGTATTCGAGTGCGGAGAGAGCGAAGCCTAGCATCTCCCAATTCCCGTAGTGTGCAGTGAGAACAACCATAGGCTCACGTCGCATTAATCGGTCGAGTAGGGGAGCAGCTGATTGAAGGAATAGATGTTCTGGCCAGGTTGGTTCCGTGATGACGCGATGCATGATCTGCGCATCAACCAGGACCACCTGCATGAGATGTTCCATTGACTGACGACGCACCTCTTTGACCCGATCAGGTGACCAGTCGGGAAAGGCGAGCGAGATATTCTCCTCCATACGCTTTTGGCGACGGGGATTTGAAGCATCGACGAGCCTGCCAACCAGTCTTGCTAGAGCGCGTCCTGCAGGGACACTTGCAGCTGCAGGAAAACATCCGAGGGCTCGGAGGGCCACATATTCAGCGAGGTTGATTGCACTGTATCTCATCGTGAATGGTTCAATCGGCCTATTCAATACCCCTTTCTTTGGGAGGCGAACTGTTCGCAACGATACGCTCAATCGCTTCGGAGTCGAGCCAGGGTAGTGACTCAATCTTATTTCTCAAAGCATTGGGCATTGGACGACCCTCTCGTTCGAAGCGAGGGCGACTTTTCCAGCGTCGATGGAGCCAGAAGTACTGATTTGGTGCAAGACGAATTAGGTTCTCAATTGAATGAGCAATGCGCGCGGTGATGTAGAAGATGGGATCATCGACGTCAGCCCAATCCTCAGGTTTGATGACATCTGAGTTGATCAACTCGTATTGCATGGTTTGGTTTATTCGGTGTGCAGCGGACACCATGATGGTGGCATTAAATCTTAGTGCTAGTAGAGCCATCGACTTGTGTGTCGACGCAAGTCTTCCAAAATATGGAACAAAGATTCCTTGATTGCCCGCATTTTGGTCACCAATAAAACCAATATGTCGGCCGTGGTCTTGCATTTTTTCGAGTTGTTTGGTCGCTCCCTCTTTTGTGATGATCTGCAGCCCTTCAGCTTCGCGCACACGCAGCATCCAATCATTAAGGAGTTTGTTATCAAGTGGCCGGGCGATCGCTGAGATCGGAAATCGCAACATGCTCAACGCATGGCCAATCATCTCCCAGTTGCCCTGATGACCAGTGACAAGCAGGCAGGGCTTAGGTTGAATGAGCTGATCAATGAGATGTCTTGTGCCACTTAGATCGATGTACTTTGGCCAATTGTCTTGGTTGATGAGGCGGTGAGCAACAAGGGCATCGACCATAAAGACCCGGAACATATGTTCCATCGACTCTTGGGCAATTCGCTCGACCTGATCCGTAGACCAATGAGGAAAGCTCTTCTGGATGTTCCGTCGCGCTTCGGCGCTACGTCTCTTACTGAAACGGTAATAAAATGAACCGACCAGTCCGGCAGTGTGCAAATTTTGCTGTGGACTGAATGCCTGAACGACACTCGCGAATGCGCGTAGTGGAAGGTACTCACTCCAGTCACGAAGTGCAGATCGTCGAGCCACGGTCATTTCCTGGACGGCGTTATCGCCCCGACTTACCTGTCAGGATAAACAAGCGATTTGCATTGAGGATCGGTATCTGGGCTTGTTTAGCCTGGTCCATGAGGTTCTGGTATTGGCTCACCAGTTCAGACTGGCGTACGTAGAGATCCATCTGATCTTGATTAGGACTTGGTCCGAGATCCATTGGAGTTGGGGGTTCTACACCAAGCACGAGGAAGTCTAAATCACCTGGCACATTGTCCGACTGCACGGCAATGCCGCCCCAGTCTTTGATGAGACTACGAATGTATTCCTCATTTGAATCCGCGACACCATCTTGGTCAAGATCAAATCGTCCGTGTACCAAGAACTTGAACTGATAGGTGGGGTCGTAAATCGCATTTGCAAGGACATCATTGCGGACAATCGGATGACCTCTTGTGCCACGCGTAATCCTGGCCGTGGATGTGGTATCACCAACCTTTGTGACTTGGACACTCCCCTTGCCACGAGCGACTTCACCAGTACGTGGATCGACACGGATCGCTGAGGCATCACCGTAAACCTCAAAGTTCATTCCAAGAACAATGCGGTCATTTTTGCCACGATCAATAAACACCATATCGTTACCAGCGGTATCGATAATCTGGCCATCAACTAACATGGCAGGATCTTGGCTGGTTACGCGGGCCTCAAGGACACGTGCTTCGAGCTCATCAAGACGGCTTAAGAGTCGAGCATTCTCGTCTCGAAGGTTGTCGGTTTCATCTTCTAGATCTTCAATGTCACCGGTATAACGATCCCGATTCCGCTGTTTTTCATCCTCAAGTGCCATGGCAAGTTGGCTTACTTCTGCCACGTAGCGATCTCCAGCTTTGCGATATCCTTCAATGCGACTTGAAACTTCCTGCATTTCCTGGTCATGAGCAGCTTTCAAGGCGGCCGCATCGTCAGCAGCTTGCTCGAGTTGAGACTGCATATCTGTGAGCTGTGTTTTAATCGCATCAAGCTCGTTCTGTGTATTGGAACGAGATCGCTCAAGTTCTTGAGCGCGAAGGCGAAGCGTTTGGTTGTTCGGATTCAACGAGGACATTTTGTTCTTTAAGCCATCCAGCGTTGTATTGGGATCGCCATCGACATAATTCATCAAGTCGTTCGACTTCGTCTGGAGGTACTCAGAGACGGTCTGCCGGTTCGATTTTGCGGCCAACTCGATCTGCTTGACAGCATCGTTGTTTCGCATCGCTGGATTAACGTAGACACCGAGTGCGTTGTTGGCTTCTAGAAGTGAATCACGCTCAGTCGAATAACGTCCGTAGATCACAATCGAAAGAACGAGAAGAAATACGGACACCAAGATGAAAACCACCAAAGCGACCAGAACGCCGGTACCGGCATTTGTACGAAGTGCCATTGAAGACGCCTCCCTGAAGGGCTTTTATCACGATGATGGCTGCGAGACACTCACCATAGAGAAACCTCAGTCCACCCGCGTAAGCAATGCAGTGTTCCAGGATTGTAGAGTCCCGTCAACCAATCCACGCTTAGGTCGGCGAAAAAGCCATCTGATCGCTCTTCCGCCCGTCCATTACGTTCGAGTCACCCGTAAAACCTCAGCAAACGTCGTCTGTCCGGCTCTGATCTTCTCGAAGCCAGAGTCGATGAGTCGGGTCAGATCACCGGCTTTCTCAGCGGCTTTGCCAATGGTGGATGCATTGGCTCGCTCCATGATCTGCGTCCTTATCTCTTCTGTGATTCGAAGCAATTCAAAAAGACCGATGCGTCCTCGCAGGCCAGTTTGCCGACACTCGCTGCATCCTCTGCCAATATGGAATGAGTCGTTGGTATGAGGTTTGAATCCGGGTGGAAAATCGATTGATTTTGCGGGCACCGCTTGGCTACATTCGGAGCAGACGCGGCGCACAAGTCTCTGTGCCAGCACGCCCTCGAGTGAACTGGAGACAAGAAATGGCTCGACGCCCATGTCCAAGAGTCTTGTGGTTGCACTCGCTGCATCATTGGTGTGTAGGGTAGAGAAGACTAAGTGACCAGTGAGTGATGCCTGAACAGCTGCTTCAGCAGTTTCTTGATCTCGAATCTCACCAATCATCACGATGTCTGGATCATGTCTCAGTATGGCTCGTAATCCAGTTGAAAAGTTTAAGCCGACGTCATGATGTACCTGAATTTGGTTGACACCGTCGACGTGGTACTCAACGGGATCTTCAACAGTTATTGCTTTAACAGTTTCACTGACAATGCGATTAAGTGACGCATAGAGCGTGGTTGATTTACCGCTGCCCGTTGGGCCAGTGACGAGAAGGATGCCGTGAGGTCGGGCGATTAAGTCGTCCCAACGCTCACGAATGTGGGATGCCATTCCAAGGTCTTCAAGTTCAAGCAGGATAGCGCTTTTATTAAGGAGCCTTAAGACAATGCCTTCGCCAAAGAGCATTGGTATGACACTGACCCGCAGATCAAAATCGTCAGCTTGATGTCGAAAAAGAATGCGACCATCTTGTGGCCTACGCTTTTCTGCAATATTGAGGTTTGCCATGATCTTCAGGCGACTGATGATCGCATGACGGAAGCGGCTTACAGATTTAGGAACGCCAGCCGAAATCAGCACACCATCGATCCGGTACCGAATGGTCAGCGTTTCTTCATATGGCTCTATGTGAATATCTGTAGCTCTCTCTCGTATCGCTTCAACAAGTAGATCATTGACAAGTTTAATGACACTGGCTTCTTGTGCCTGGCCTATTTCATCTTCGGACGCATCACTACTGACATCGATAGGTGTATCGATGTCGTCATTGTTCAATGCATCAAGCGTATCACCCGCGACACCATAATGACGTCGAATAAATTTGCGTAGCGCCTTTTCATTGGCGAGTACGAGATCGATCGTTTTGCCGGTGAGTATTCGAAGCTCATCGAAAGCGGTGAGTTCAAAAGGATCGGAAGTCGCAATGCGCAGCGTTTCACCTTCGAGAGCAATCGGAACGCAACGTTTGTTAAAAACCAATTTAGCGGGCAGCGTTTCAAGGACTTCTTCAGTGACGGCATACGACTGCA
>CALCOW010000173.1 GCA_937899935.1 uncultured Phycisphaerae bacterium | reverse complement strand
CAAGGGGGAATTTACCAAATGGGTCTCGAGGGAATTTCCTTCTCGCTTCCTTTAGAAGTTCCAACAAGTAATTTCTATCCTCCGACGGCGTTTGTGTCGGAAGGACAGTATCCGGTCACCATTAACCCGCAGAGCCAAGATGAAGTTCGAAGTGACTGCATCGATGACGATGGCAACAACATCGAGTTTTTTAATAGTCTCTGGTGGTACTTCGAAGCAAAAGATACTGGTTCGTACAGACTATCTACCTGTAATGAAACAGAGTTCGATTCTATTTTGGGTGTGTACAAAGATACGGGTCTCTGTCAGGGTGACATTGATGGTGATGGTTCTTGTGATGTCCGAGATTTCAGTACTCTCCTGGTACAGTGGGGTTCAACTGGCCCTGAAGCAGACCTTGACGGTGATGGATTGGTAGGCATTGGAGATTTCCAAATATTCCTGGTGGGGTTTGGTGGTTGTATTCCCGTACCTGAGTTGGTCGCGTGCAACGACGATGCGATTGAATGTGACAATGGTGGCAGTGAAGTTGTCTGGGATGCCGCATCGGGCGAGCGATTTTTTCTTCGCTTAGGAACGTTTGAATCCAGCAACTTTGGTTCGGCCATCTTGAAGATCGGCCCCGCTGGCTCTGGGCAGTAAGTTATAGTTGACCATCGTCGGTCCCTGGCAAGCCTCTCCGCATGAGCGGGTTGATGGCCGCCTTGACCTCATGACTGCATTTAAGTCCCTATGAAGTCCTATTTTGCCTCTCTGGCACTTCTATTTCGCGTGGTTGCTTGGTGCCACTGTTTCTTTTGTTCGCACCGTTGGTGTTGATTTCTGCCGCAACCTTTCTGGCACTAGATAGGACATTCCCTCATGACATCCTTACTACGCTTGAGAACTTGGGGGGGCCCAGTTCTTAGTGTGATCGTTGCACTTTGTTTCACCATATCACCGTGTTTAGCTCCACCTTCAACAAGTTGGACTGAAGACAAAGAAGATGATGCGGGCAGTGGCCCAACTTCTTCTCAAAAGACCAAAGGCAGTGGTAAGGTGGATCGGGTTAGTGGGGCGCTTACTGGCGTGAGCTCGTTCCGAGCCATGATCCAAGATGAGGAAGACGTTTTCGTTGTCTGGGTCGCTGATCCTGAAGCTTTTCAGGCGTCGTTACGTAGCACTGATAATGGTAGTGCGTCATTTGATGCATCACTGTATCTCTTTACACCAGACACCACTGTTGTTGATGAGCTGTTTGTATTCAATGAGATGTTCGGTTTGTTAGGTGTACAGGATGTACAGCAGTTAGGCGCGTTGTTGCCAGCAGTGGCGACTGATAGCACTGGTGTTCTTGTTACGGAACCAGGCTATTACATGTTAGCCGTGAGTAGCGCGACACGATATCCAACCATTCTGTTGGGTGGTTTTGCACTTCCTATTTTTAGTTTCATATCTGGGAGTGAAGTGTCGGGTCCTGATGGTGACGCTGGCAGCCTTGCGTTTACAGAGACAGAGGGTTTCTGGGAAGGCACGCCTGCAACAGGTTTTTATGATGTGGCGCTCGATGGTGTTGGTTTTGCATTTCCATCACGGAGCCCAGGCAACGATGCGTTACCAACAGACGCCTATGTTGAAGAGGGTGTTTGGCCAATCTATACATCCATGGCGTCAACGGAATCACAAGCCGACGTGACTTGCGTGAGCCCCGATGGTACTGGCCAGGTGCTTCACCACGACCTTTGGTGGTCCTATGAGCCGGTTGAACCTGGACTGATTCGTGTTTCCACTTGTGATCGCGTTGATTTTGATTCTGTGATTGCGGTCTATCTGGAGAAGCGGCCTTGTCGCGGCGATATCAATAGCGATGGTGTCGTGGATGTTGTGGACTTTTCGGTGCTTATGGTCCAGTGGGATTCAAGTGGTCCAGAGGCGGATCTCAATGGCGACGGAACGGTTGATATTAATGATTTCAGCCTCTTTCTAATCTACTTTGGATCGTGCCAACCAGATCTGGAACTTGTTGCGTGTCAGGATGACTCGACGGCCTGCGCTGCGGGTACGTCGGAAGTCTTTTTTACCACAGATGGAACAGAGAAATTTCTCATTCGAATCGGTGGCCCAGGATCAGGTGATCGTGGTCGTGGAACATTTAGTGTGAAGTATGATTAGCGTGCTTGCTATTGCGGACTGTTTAACATCTGTCGATAATGTGCTGTTGAGATCTCATTGCCCGTTCGTTCATATAAATCAATGATGCGTCTGAGTGCTTCATCTTTCATTGGCTGGTCGACACTGTTCGTTGCTTTGAGTACGGTATAACTGCTGAGTAGTAAAGGTTCGGCTTCTTCATATCTCTGCAACTCAAGAAGTGATTGACCCATGCGACTTTCAATCCAGGCCGTGTACCAATAATTTGGATGATCAACTTCAATCGTGGCTTCATAGATGTTTCGCATCTTGGTCATTTGATTGAGTGCTTCTTGCCACATGCCTTGATCTTGATAATACATCGCAAGCTTTTGGTGACAGGTCTCAATCAAGCGGTGGTTTGGTGAGTCATTGCCATAAACACGCTGGCGAATTTTGAGCGCCTCTTGCTCGTGTTCTATTGCCTCCATGACAAGTTGTTCTCGTTGCTGGGTGTCTTCAGGTGATTGTTGGTCGAGATTCTGAGCTTGGCCCCAAAGGATCGATGAAAGAATGGAGCGGGCGCTGCCAAGTCGTGGGGCTGGCTGGCCTTCGAGGCCAGCTCGCCTATATATTTGAATGACTTGATCCAGTTTGTTCCTTGCCTCTTCAAACTGACCGAGATCACGCAAAGCGAGTCCCCAGCTTTGCAGAATGAGGGCTTTGCCGGGATAGGGTCGATCTGGGAAGTATGTTTCGTGCTTCGAGTAGGCCTTTTCATATTGTTCAATCGCCTCTTCAAGCCGTCGAATTTTACGAAGACTTATTGCGAGCTCTAATAGCGCGCTGCTAATGAGTTCTTTTAATTCCTCCTGCTCAGAGAGACTCATCTGGGCGATCTGATTGCCAGGCAAATTCTCCAGTGATTCAAAGTCACTTACACTTCTTTGGCAAGCATCAAGTGCAGACTCGAAATCTTGCAGGGTGCGATGGCAATAAGAAATCTGCTGCAGGATGTCGCCTCGCGTTGCGATGGCCCTGGCTTTCAGTTCAAGGTTATTGTTATGTTCGCTTAGTGTAATTAAATCGGTTGCTCGATTGAGAGCCTGTGTATGCATGGCCAAGGCTTGTTCTGCATTGCCCATAGCACGTAAGGTCGAGGCGAGTCGTTTCCATGATCGAGCGATGGCTAAGCCTTGGTCATTAAGCCTTTGCTCCCGAATCAAAACGGCATCTTCATATTGTGGCTGTGCCAGGTTGTATTTGCCAAGAGAGAGATAACCATCACCAATCAGATCTCTGACTTGAGCCAATGTCTCTGGGTCATCGCTGAATGTCTCGCCTGCGCGATCAGCCATATCGTCAATGAGATTTTGTGCTGAAATCTCAGTCGTGCCGGCCCGATCAGGGTCACCAGCCTTCAGTGAGTCCGCTAGGAACGTCTGAATACTGTTTGATCTTTTGAGACTTTCTTCGGCAGTCTTACGCTGCTCTGCTTCAGAAATGGCGAAACTGAGACTAATGACAATGCCCGCAATGAGCACCAGCAGAATAATCAGGGCGCTTGCGACAACCGCTTTGTTGCGGGGGGGAGCCGTGATTGGTTCACGATCAAGATAGCGTTGTAGATCTTGCTGAAACTCAAGAGCTGATTGGTATCGCCGATTACGATCCTTTTCCATCGCTTTAAGGATGATGGTCTCAAGATCGCGTGGCAGCGCATCAACATATTGACTTGGCCGCGTCGGTGCTTCCTCACAAATAATACGTGTTGCTTCAAAGACGGGTACACCCTGCAAGTTGTATGGATGCTCTCCAGTAAGAAGTTGATAGAGCACTACGGCCAATCCGTACACGTCGCTTCGGACATCAATATCGTCGGGATTAGCATCACACTGTTCTGGTGACATGTATTGGACAGTGCCTACTAGTTGCCCAACATTGGTTTGCATGGTGGGGGTTGCAATGTCAGCATCAGTCGAGCGAGCCACACCAAAGTCAATGACTTTCAGGTCGCCAGCATTATCCACCAGGATGTTTCCTGGCTTCAGATCACGATGGATGATTCCTTTTTGGTGTCCATAGTAAATGGCGTCACAGGCTTGCATGAAGAGTCGGACGCGATCATTGATGGAAAGCTCTTGACTGTCAGCATAAGACGTGAGTGGCTGTGCACCGGCGACGAATTCCATCGCAAAGTAAGGAACGCTGCCAGTTCCATCGTCATGTTGGCCAGCTTCATAAATCTGGGCAATGCCGGTGTGTCTAAGGCGTCCGAGTATCTGTGATTCCCACAGAAAGCGGCGCAGCGCATCAGGTGAAGTTACACCGGCTTTGATAATCTTGAGTGCCACGGCTCGCCGAGGATTGTCTTGCATGGCCAGGTAAACGGCGCCCATTCCACCAGCACCGATGACGCGCAGAATTCGATAGTGGCCGATCCGGCGTGGTGCGCCGGGGGGCAGTCGCTGCGCATCAACATCAGAGATGTTTTCGTCGTTCCAGAGATCCTCAGTGTGCGACTCTTGTGCTTCAGATTCAGAATCGTTCGTATCATTCGACTG
>CALCOW010000172.1 GCA_937899935.1 uncultured Phycisphaerae bacterium | reverse complement strand
TCTAGATGACAAGATATATCGAGACAATACACAACAAATGTTGAGCCATATCAATGTAGGCACAGGCGTTGACTGTTCAATTCGAGAGTTGGTTGAGACCGTTGCAAAGGTCATTGAATTTCCTGGAACCATTGCATTTGATAGCAGTAAACCGGATGGTACGCCTCGAAAGTTGATGGACTCATCACGGCTTAAGGCGCTGGGTTGGGAATACTCAATTCCTCTTGAGGAAGGGCTACAACAAACCTATCAGTGGTTTTTGGACAATCAAGAGCAATACCGGGCATAAACAACGCTTAACGAATTCACTTACATGAGTATTAAGATAAGTGTCATAACAGCGACTTGGAACAGTCAACAAACCATAGCAGATACGATTCGATGACTTGAATCACAAAGCTATGACAATGTTGAGTATATAGTCATTGACGGCGCCTCTACAGACCGAACACTTGACATCGTCAAGAGTAATAGCAGTCGCGTGGGAACGATTATTAGTGAACCTGATAAGGGCATCTATGATGCCCTTAACAAAGGGATCAAAGCAGCCACAGGAGAAGCCGTTGGTTTTCTACACTCGGATGATGTGTATGCCAACGCTGATGTGCTCAGTACGATCGCTCATACTTTCATGACGAAAGAGGTCGATGCCATTTATGGCGATCTCGACTATATCTCGAATGATCAGAATGAAAAACTCATACGACACTGGAAGAGCCACCCATTCAAACGAAGTAAATTGCGTTACGGATGGATGCCTCCTCATCCTACTTTCTACATGCGAACCAATCGCTATCGCCAACTCGGCGGATTCGACCTTCGCTTCAAAATCGCTGCAGACTACGATTCGCTCTTACGTTACCTGTGGAAAAATAACATCTCGGTCGCCTACATACCTGAAGTTCTTGTCAAAATGAGACTTGGCGGTGCTAGCAACCGTAGCATTAAGAACATTATTCAAAAGTCTCGTGAAGATTGGCAAGCCATGAAAGCAAATGGCGTGCCTCCGCTTCTTGCACTCCCTGCAAAGAACTTATCGAAAGTGCCTCAATTCTTTAAGAAGCAGTAACTTGGTGTTCCGTTACAAAATAGACGAACTTTAGTCTCTCACTAAACCAAGTCTTTCACCATCGACTCTCAATGCGTCTATACAAATCTGAATGTGATCGTCTGAATCAACGCTGAGTTCCTTGATCCCCTGCTGAATATCTTCACGACTCACCGCTGCAGCAAAACGTACATCTTTGAGTTTCTTCTTAACCGACTTTGTGGTGAGGTCACCAATCCCACGCGGGCGGACCTTGCAGCACGCAACAATAAAGCCAGCAAGTTCGTCGACCGCAAAGAGTGTTTTCGCCATGGGTGTTGTACGTGCAACGCCGCTGTAGTCAGCATGACCCAAAATAGCCTCGATGATCTCTTCATCAACATCACCGCGCTCACGCAAGCAAGCAACCCCTACAAATGGATGCTCCGCCGCTGTTGGATGACGCTCGTAGTCGAAGTCATGGAGCAACCCAGCAATAACCCAACGATCAACTTCAGCTGGAGCCTGTTGTTGAGCATAAGCTCGCATACAGACCGCCACAGCTTCCATATGAACACGCAATGAATCACTTTCTACCCATTCTTGCATCAGTGATCGCGATTGATTTACATCAATCATGTTGCCCTCTTCTCACTTAAACTTGACTGTTGCTCGCTTTCCAAGCGATGCCCATGCGAATCGCGAATAAACAACGAGAGGATCGGCGCTGGAAGCATCACGAAAGCCATCACATACAGTGCCAATTTGAAGTCCTTCGGTAATGCTTGGCCAACTTGATGGTCTGCGGCTGATTCCCAATCAACAAGAACACCAAACAACCATATAAAGCATGCGGCCACAATCATTGCCACAAAATTAACAAATGCGACTGCCGTACCGCCTGTATGACGCTCGTTGAGTTCTAGACAGGATGTAAAATTGATCACAAAGGTACTAATAATGAGACCCCAGATCAGAAAATAGAAAAACAACAGTGGGTACGCCTCTGGTCCAATGAGTGGATAAATAAAGGCAAGCAGTGTTGACAAAAAGGCGCCTCCCACGATAAACATTTTTCGATTACCGAGCCGATCAGAGAGATAGCCAAGCAACGGGCACCCGATACAAAAACCAATATAAAGCATCGCGATAACTTGACCCACATCGGTTCTAGGGCGATTGATGACCGTTGTTAACTCTCGCATTCCCCAGGTCGCACCGATTAGGGCCAGTGGCAAAAAAACCAACGCGTTCGTAAAACTTAAGAGCCAAGTCTGAGGATTACTTAGCACTTTCTTAAGCCCCGAAAGAAAATGAGTTGAATCTTGTCGAGCACTATCATGCTCAAGTAAGCAATGAGGACGATCTGGTACGAAGTACCACAAGAACCCTCCGGTCACCATTGCAATGAATGCCAACGCAAACATGATGGTCTTCCAAGAATATAAGAGGAATAAATTCGGCAATGTGTACTGCGCCACAATGGCACCAGCAACACCGACCATCGAGGTGAGTCCAATAATGTAGCCTAAACGATGTCTACGAAACCACATGGAAGCGACACAAACGGCGCCTACATAGGCAAACGCAGATCCCCCGCCCATCAGCGCACGACCCAAACTTAGCATAAAGAGCGTCGAGGCTAAACCAAAAATGACAAGCCCAATCGCACAGACAAGACTAGCGCCTGTAAGAAAACCGCGCGGGCCAAAACGATCAATGAGCACCCCGACCACAAGCTGTAGAGGGGCATAGGTGTAGTAGTACACAGCCAACATCCAACCAACATCACCAGGGGTGATGTTGAATTCTTGCTGCAACTGCTGGTTGATGACACCAGGTGCTACACGGATAAAGAATTCAAAAAAGAAAAAAAAGGTTGGCACTGCCCAGAACACCCATTTTAAATGGTGGCCTGGCCCATGTTCAAGCGCTTCGCTCCAACGCTTGTTTTGAGTGCCCATGAAGTGGTTCCTACGGCACTGGCTCTAAGGCTCAGAACAGTGAATGATCTCGGTTTGCCCAATCCAAAAACTAGGCA
>CALCOW010000171.1 GCA_937899935.1 uncultured Phycisphaerae bacterium | reverse complement strand
GGAGCATTAGGAGTGCCTTCAAGAGTGATCTTAAACCTCGGCGGCTTTGCGAATGTGACGTTACTTCCTGCTGCTGGTGCAAATGCCAGTATTAGCGACATCGCTGGCTTTGACTGTTGTAGCTGCAATCAACTCCTTGATGCCTTGGCACGATCACGATTGGGCTGTTCGTATGATCATCATGGTACGGCTGCCTTAAGAGGTCATATCAACAGTCGTGCACTTGATGCTGCCGTCAAAGTGCTTTGCGACCAAAGACAACAAAAACGATCGCTGGGATCGGGTGATGAATTGCCCGAATGTCTTGAAGCGTTGTTTACGCCTTTGACTCCTGATGATGCTCAAGCAACCGCAACTGCTGCAGTGGCAGCCAGCATTGCAGGAGCGTTGCAAGAAGCTGTTGCAAGCAGTCCGCTTAGCGAGGTTCTGGTGGCTGGCGGTGGGGCGCACAATCGTGCTTTAATTCAATTCCTGGACCAGCAACTCAAGATGCCATTGCGTCTCACCAGCGAACTCGGAATGCCAATCGAAGCACGTGAGGCGGCCGCCATGGCCGCTTTGGGCATCTTGAGCAGTGATGGCATTGCCATCACCCTGCCTCAGGTCACAGGCTGTCGTCAGCCAGCTCCATTGGCTGGTGTCTGGTCATCAGCGTCAAGATCCTGAACTCTTCAGCGAGCCAGATGCTCTGAACAAGATGCAGATTTCATTGGCAAAGGGCCTTTGCGGTACCCGGCGCGGACCTTTTAAAAAAAGACCAAGAAAACACCCGAAAAACTACCGAACAGACCTTGGCGAATCCGATGAAGAAGCTACCCTATCGAACACCGAACATTAAGAACATTTCCCTGATGCAGATAAGGATAACCCATGGTTTTTGCCACGAAGTCAAAGCAGTCGAAGAACGCCGGTACAATGCCCTCTGACAAGCCCATTTCACAAGCGGCAGGAGGCCGCTTAAGTGACCAGAAAGTGAATCGGGGCAAGAAAAAGCCTGCAAGAGAGGGCAAGGACGTGGCAAGAACGACTCGCGGCGGAGCCGCAACCAGTAAGGCAAACAAGACATCCCAATCACAATCATCAGGCCCTCCAGCAGAAGCGCTGGACCGAGCCATCGGTCAAATTGACAAGATGTTCGGGGTTGGCTCCATCATGCGACTTGATGGTGCCCCAAAGGTCGTCCAGGGGACTTCCACTGGTACGTTGAGCCTTGATTTAGCGTTGGGCGGACGTGGCGTACCGCGCGGGCGCGTTGTAGAGATCTATGGTCCTGAATCATCAGGCAAGACGACGCTGGCTTTGACAGTGGTCGCAAGTACCCAGAAGGCTGGTGGCGTGGCAGCCTTTATTGACGCAGAACATGCCTTGGATCCGAGTTGGGCCAGGCGTATTGGTGTTGAACTAGAAGATCTTCTGGTGTCACAACCAGATACCGGCGAGCAGGCTTTAGAGATTTGCGAATTACTTGTTCGATCGAATGCAGTTGATGTGGTGGTGATCGATTCAGTCGCAGCACTGATTCCACGAGCGGAAATTGAAGGAGAAATGGGTGATAGCCATGTTGGTCTACAGGCCCGACTTATGAGCCAAGCGCTACGAAAGCTCACCGGCGCGATTGCAAAAAGTGACTGTACGGTGATCTTTATCAATCAGCTTCGTGAGAAGATTGGGGACATGTTTGGAAGTCCCGAAACGACACCAGGTGGTCGTGCCCTAAAGTTCTACTCATCGGTTCGTATAGATATTCGACGTATTAGTGCTATTAAAGACGGCGATCAGAATGTCGGAAACCGTGTGCGAGCTCGGGTGGTTAAGAACAAACTAGCGCCACCATTCCGGGATGCTGAGTTTGACATTATGTTCAACGAGGGCATTAGCGCCTCTGGTGATTTGTTAGACCTTGCTGTTACAGAGGAAATTGTTCAAAAATCAGGCGCATGGTTCAGTAAGGGAGATCTTCGCTTGGGACAAGGCCGTGAGAACTCGAAGGCGTTTCTACGCGAAAATCCAGATTTATTTGCTGAGATCAAACATGAGATTCTTGAGAAAAAAGGTCTTTTAGATACACAACAAGATCTTGCTGCAGCAGGGGAGTCTAGTGGTGAAGCTGTGGTGGAAGTTGAAACAACAAAAGTAGAACAAAAAGAAGTAGCCGTTAAGTCTTAGTACGCGGCCTCATCCTTTCGTTTGTGAATACAGACACGCTCACGATAGAGAAGCAACGATGCTCGTGGCATCGCTGCTTCTTTGTTCTTTAAAACAGCAATAAAGAGTAATGCGGGTGAGAGGACTCGAACCTCCACGGGATTTTACTCCCACATGGACCTGAACCATGCGCGTCTGCCAATTTCGCCACACCCGCTCTTGGTGTTTGGGGGTCCGATCTTACCTGTTCGCTGAAGGTATGCAACGGGTGAATCCTAGTTAGACTCTGCGGTGATGCCAAAGGACCGCCCAAACCCCATCTACGCGACCATTGCCGGTTTTTGTCTGGTTGCTACTGGCCTCTGCCTTTGTCGCTTTGCATATACGCCACTGATCCCTTCGCTCATTGATGCCAAGTGGGTTGATCGAGCGCAGGCGGGCTATCTAGGCGGTTTCAATTGCCTCGGTTATATCGTCGCATGTGTCGCTGGAGTTTGTCTGCCGAATCTGATCGGTATTCGATTGTTGATGCGCATCTCGACCTTCTTGGCGGTCATAGGTCTCACGATGTGTGCATGGGACTTTGGCTTTATCTGGCTGGCCATAGGCAGATTCCTAACAGGGTTGGCAGGCGCTGCATTCGTCATCCATACCCCATCGCTGATGCTTCAGTGTATTGACGATAAATACAAGAGTATTTGTGGTGGAATCGCCTTTAGCGGTGCGGGTGTATGCACCATTGTGGTGAGCTTGTTCCTTCCATATGTTCTCACGGATGGCCCTCGTTATGGTTGGTTGTTTGAGAGTTCGCTTGCGCTCGTTCTGGTCATTATTGGATGGCATCTTGTCTCGTCGGCCTCGAATAAACGTCATGTAAGTAGTTCCGTCTCTGAGCCAATTAAACGGAAAGATCGCGTACGTTTGTTCGTATTGTCAACGGCTTATGTATTGGCTGCAATTGGCATTGTTCCACACACACTATTCTTGACCGACTATATGCATCGTGATCTCGGTGTATCTGCAAGTGGAAGTAGTTCTCTGTTTGCAATATTTGGTATTGGATGTGCTGTCGGAGCAATGACTTCAGGTGTTGCTAGTAAGTTCCTGGGCACACGGCTGAGCTTATCTATTAACTACTTGATAGGTTCTATTGCAGTGGCACTGGTATTGATCTTTAGTTCATTGATCATCGTGACCGGCTCAGCGTTTTTGATTGGTTTCTTCCTATTGCAGTGTGTGCCACTGACTTCGATGCGTACTCGTGAGTTTGTTGGCTTGAATCGGCATCCTCATTATTGGGGTTTGTTGACACTCGCATTCGGTTTTGGGCTCTTACTGGGTAGTTATGGTATGTCAGCGCTGTTAACACTTGGATTTGAATACATCAATCTGTTCATGGTGGCAGAGGGTGCTTTGATTGCGGGGTTTATTCTCATCCTTGTATCATGGTGGACTTGCCGAAAAGTCGACTAAAGAGAATGGGACAATCGTCTAACCGTACGACGGTTCTCATGGCATCGGAAACACACTTCCAATGAACACGTCAATAGCTTCTAGGTGTGTGCCAGAGCGACAGCTTAGTCCTGCCTATGCAACCATTGCAGGGTTTTGCTTAATAGCTGTTGGCTTGTGTATGGCAAGATTGGCCTACACACCATTGGTTCCCTCGATCATTGAGGCTGGGTGGGTTGATAAGGCGAGCGCTGGGTATCTGGGGGCGTTCAACTTTTTTGGGTATATCGTGGGCGGTGCAGCTGCAATTTTGCTCCCCCGTATAGTCAGTGTCCGTCCAATCATGCGTTGGTCACTACTTGCGGCCGTGACAGGGCTGCTCATATGTGCATGGGACATCGGCTTTGTTTGGCTGGCGGTGGGTCGTTTCATCACAGGCCTGGGTGGCGCCGCACTCATGATCCATACACCAGCAGTGGTATTCAAGCACGTACCTGATAAGGCGAAGAGTATTTGTGGTGGAATAATCTTCAGTGGTGCCGGAGCCGCCATCGTATTTGTCAGCTTGTTATTGCCTTCTTTTGTTGGCCAGGGGCCGAGGGATGGTTGGCTCTTTGAGGCAACGTTGACCCTGATTGGTGGCATTGTCAGTTGGCGCCTGATTTCGACGGCAGTTGGTGCCTCGGAAAAACGAGTTAAGGCGATCGCGTCGCTTGATTCATACAAGAAAATGCCGCTCTTCCTTTTAGGGATGGCCTATGTATTGGCCGCCATCGCCGTGACGCCCCACGCACTCTTTTTAGCTGATTACATGCATGTCTATCTCAAAGCTGGCATTGGCTTGAGTAGCACCTTGTTTTCTCTTTACGGTTTAGGATGCCTTGTTGGAGCTGTCTTAGGCGGAATCATGAGTCGGTTTATTGGAAATCAATTAGCTTTGGTTTTTAATTACCTTGTTGGAGTGTTATCTATTGTTATGGTGCTGGGGACTAGCTCGATCACTATCGTGACAGCAGCGGGATTTCTCAATGGTGTGTTTCTATTTCAATGTGTAGCACTGACAGCATTGCGCACCCAGGACATTGTTGGGCTCTCAAGGCATGCACACTATTGGGGGCTGATCACGTTTGGAGCTGCCTTCGGCTGGCTAGCGGGCAGTTATGGTCTCAGTGGTTTGTTGTCACAAGGTGTGTCTTACCCGACACTCTTCCTCATTGGGGGCCTAGTGATGGTATTGGCAACGATCTGTGTGATCATGAGTTGGTTAGCCGAATACTGGCATAAACGAATGAGTTAAATGCTCGCTGTTTCTTGATCAGTCTTCTCGCTCGGCAGAAGTTAGAGCCCAAAGGCTCTATTACATTCATCCTGTGAATGACGCGCCAACTGCAAACCGGCTACGCAGTGACTTACCACTGGATTGAAAAGCCGTCATAGGTAGAGAAATGCCCTGTGCAAGACTCGAACTTGCGACCCGCGGATTAAGAATCCGCTGCTCTGCCAACTGAGCTAACAGGGCGTGGACCACTAGTGTCCGCTGATGGATGAGAATTGTAAACCCGGCAAAGTGACCGTCAAGACTCAGATTCAATGCAGACACTGGGCGTTTCTGAGTCGATTACCATCTCCGATAAGCGCTGGTGGACCTCCACGATGATCTGGAAAGCTTCATCCAGCACCTCGGCAGAGGTATGACGGCAAATACTCAACCGCAGCGACGCGTGGCATCGGTCGGGTGGAATGTGCTCAGGCAGTTCTAATGCCTCAAGAACCGCTGATCGGGTCGTGGAGCCACTTGAACAGGCTGAACCGCCACTGCAACAAACGCCACGCTCTGAGAGTGCCAACAACATCATTTCACTGGTAACGTCTGGAAAACCGACGTTGGTGGTGCTCCAAAGGCGCGATGCACCGCCAGCGTTGATCCAAGCTCCATCGACGGCTTCTAGTAGGCGCTGCTCAAATTCAGCGAGTAGTGATTTTCTATCCTGCCAGTGGCCACCATCAATCCATTTGCGAGCCTCTTGGCACGCGATGCCAAGTCCAGCAATACCTGCAGTGTTTTCAGTGCCAGCTCGTCTTCCACGTTCTTGCGGTCCACCAGTAACACACGGTGCCAAATCACAGCCAGCACGTACATAGAGTACACCCGTACCCTTTGGCCCATGGAACTTATGACCAGTGAAGCTCAATAGATCCACAGGCAGAGAGTTTAGATCGGTTGGCATCTTTCCCACCCATTGGGTGGCATCGGTGTGTACACGTACTCCATGCTCATGACATACATTACAGATTTCTTGAATTGGTTGAACCGCACCGGTTTCATTGTTTGCCCACATAACGG
>CALCOW010000170.1 GCA_937899935.1 uncultured Phycisphaerae bacterium | reverse complement strand
TGCAGCAGCTGTCACTGATGCCCTCGACGGAGCGTTGGCAAGACGCTGGGATGTGATCTCAACCTTTGGCCGCGTCATGGACCCATTTTGTGACAAGATCTTGGTGCTGGGCGCCTTCGTCTACTTAGCTGGGCCCCGTTTCATTATGCCGACCGCGGATGCTCAAGATGCTTTTTTCAATATGGCCACTGGGGTCTACCCATGGATGGTGGTGGTGATCTTCGCCCGCGAACTGCTCGTCACCGCTATTCGCGGTCTGGTGGAGGCCAAGGGCATTAAGTTTCCATCGAAAGCTTCTGGTAAAGCAAAAATGATCCTGCAATCAATCACCATACCGATTGTCATGATCTTTGCTATCAATTGTCACCCTGCAGAACAGAACTGGGCACTTTGGATCAATAACGTCTTGGTCTGGATCACGGTGGTCGTGACAATCTGGTCGGGCTTGCCTTATATCATTGGGCTCGCACCTATTCTGAAACAAGAGACCCCTTCGGAGTCTTCGCATTGAACACCATTAAGCTCCTTGCCGTGACTGCCGGTGGCCTCGGGCTGATGCGACCCGCCTCGGGGACGTGGGGCTCAACGCTTCCAGTCATCATGGCATTGGTCCTTTTACTCGTCGATGCCAATGCCTGGGTTATTAATATCGCATTGATTATTCTGGGGCTCGCTGCATGCTTCGCTTGTGTGATCTGGGGGCAGTGGGCAGAAGAGCGTTTTAACCAAAAGGATCCGGGCGCTGTGGTCGCTGATGAAGTAGCAGGACAGTCACTTTGTTTACTGTTACTGCCCTACCATCAAGTCGATTGGACGATCACCATCATTATGCTAATCGCTGCCTTTTTCCTGTTCAGAGTCTTTGACATACTCAAACTACCGCCGGCCAATCAGATGCAAAAGCTTGTAGGTGGCTGGGGCATTCTTGTTGATGATTTAGTGGCAGGACTGCAGGCATGGATCCCACTGCTGATCGTCTTCTGGATCATCGCCACAAAAGTACCCTTAGCAGGATAGTTCTTGTCACTTGCCCAGCGTTTGGGTGGTTCGATGAGAGAAACTCATACTTCCATCGCCAGTAGATCGGCATAGGTCTCCCGCCGACGCACGACCTTGGCTTTTTGACCATCAACAAGCACCTCTGGTGGCAAGGGTTGAGAGTTGTATTGGCTTGCCATGGACATGCCGTATGCGCCTGCTCCAAACACGGCGAGGCGATCTCCTGCCTGCACTTGTGGTAGGGCACGGTCTTTTGCAATGATGTCACCCGTTTCACAGATTGGTCCAACCACATTGACTGGAGAAAGACCATCAAGTTGAACCTTTTCAGTGCGGGCTGGTGGAATATGCGAAGCAGTCACGCGTGTCGGCCATACAAAATGGAATGCGTCATAAAGCGCGGGCCGGATCATCAAGTTCATTCCCCCATCACAGATGAGGAAGGTGTGATCATCAGACTGCTTCACATAAAGAACGGTCAGCAACAGCACGCCAGCATTGGCGGCAATGGAACGACCAGGTTCGAAGACAACCTGAAGACCCTCTGCAACACGTGACTCAAGCAGAGGGACGATTGCCTCTGCATACACGGTTGCCTCTGGTGCCTGACCCGACTGGTAGTCAGCACCAAACCCGCCACCAAGATCAAACATGTCGATGATGTAGCCTTTAGACCGCAAGCGGTCCATCAGTTCAATGCCTTTTTGGACGGCCATCACATAGGGCTCCACCTGAAGAATTGGAGAGCCAATATGCAAATGAATACCGGAGAGCTTGCACCACGGAGATGAGCCATAGGTTTCGAAGAACGCTTCAACTTGATCCAATTGGACACCAAACTTCGTGCCACGATGACCAGTCGCTGTGTGCTGATGGGTTTCGGTTTGAATATCAGGATTAACACGCAAGGCAGCGCGGCATGGTTGACCAAGCTGCTCAGCTAGTTGACCGATCAAAGCACATTCCTGACTCGATTCAACATTCAGCCAACCGACACCCGCCTCTAGGGCTGACGTAATTTCATCTGGACGTTTGCCGACGCCAGCGTACACACACTTCGCTGGATTCACGCCAGTTTTAAGGGCTCGATAAAGCTCGCCACCGCTTACAAGATCTAACCCACTTCCGCGTTGTGTCAGCACCCGGCAAACAGATGTGTTGGGACAGCTTTTTACTGAGAAACAAATCAGTGGGTCTAACGGCGCGAACGCTTGCGACAAGCGATCATAATGGCCCTCGAGTGTCGCCTGGGAATACACATACGCAGGGGTCTGGACTTCATCTGCCAGATCATCCAGCGAAACACCTTCACACCACAGTGCACCCTGCCCTGACTCAATCTTATAGTGGAAGTCATCCATTATTGAGGAGCACTCGTAGCCTCAGGCGGTGCGTCTTTGGCGTTGTCTTTGGCGTTGTCTTTGGCGTTGTCTTTGACAGGTGTGTCAGGCTTCGTGTTCTCTTCACCAGTCTCGTCGTCTTCCTTGATTTCCTCGTCGTCTCCTGGACCGCCATCAACTGGAGATTGGGGAACGATCATGGGAAGTTTCGGCACCCCAACTCCCAGTGGCAAAGGGACAAACACCGGTGATTTGAAAGTGCCTGAAATACGGTACGTGACCACTCGGTCGGTAATCTTGCCCATCAGCGAACCAATTTTTCCAAGTGATTGTTCAACTGCTTCGAGTGGCCCGCCATTAAAACGAAAGTCAATATTTCCATCGAAGAGCAGAACACCTTCGCCCCTGGCAGCAAGGCCGGCGCCTGAGAGACGCACATTCGAAAGCTTGGTGCCAAGCCCACCCAGCATAATGGATGCCGAGGCACTGTCAGTTAGTCCATCAGAGGACGCCCCACTTGACATCTTTCGAAACAAACCGCCAATCACAGGAAGCGTAAGCAGCTTGCCATGCGCTACCGAGATAAGTCCTTGACCTGCCAGCGTATATTCAAAGTGATCAACATCTGCTGATGTCATGAGTGAAAGATCAAGAACACCGGCGTATTCTGGATCCTCTGTGCCAGCACTTCGAAGGGCATCCTGAATAAGGATGTTGATCACATGGAGTTGGGCACTAAAGTGTTTAGGTGGATTAAGGTTAAATATCGAACGGAATTCGATAATGCCACCCAACAAGTTAACTCGCAGTGGTGCGATCGAAAACACGTTTTCTCTTAACCCCATCGCAATAGACAAGCGAGACACTGGCAAATCGAAACGCCTGATACTAAATCCGGCATCGGTCAGCATCACATTGAACTTCAAGTCAATCTTTTTCAGATCATTGAGTGGAATGATCCCCGAAAGATCCACTACGAGACTTCCATAGACTTGCCATTCCTCCAAAATCGCTTGAATGGCTGGAGGCAAAACACGGTAATCACCTTTTTTAATCTGTGATTCCAATTCGACTGATCGCAGACGGGTCATACCGCTATCAAGGTCGAGTGAACCTTTTAGCTGCAATCTGAAAATCCCCCTCCGATTAACTGAAGAATCAAATCGATACAGTCCAGGTTTCTGGAGATCAACGCTTGCATCTAGCGCCAGATCGATCTGATCGAGATCCATAACACGGCCACTGGCACCAGCATATTCAAAGACGCCATCGACGATATCGACCGTCCGCATGCGCAAGAAGTCGGATGGTTTTGTCGATCCACCATCTTCCAATTCTTTACCATCATCGATGATGAAGTTGGAATAGCCAACAATGGCCCCATCTTTGTTCTGCTGCAAACGAATCTTCAGAGACTGAAAAATAACGTCCTGGAGCAGTACGGGCTTGCCTTGGCGTGGAATCTCCGCCAGCGTAATCTCAATTTCATCCGCTGACATAATCACAACGTCATCAGCGGTAAGCTTTGGATTGATCATCGCGACGGTGTATGGGAAGCGATACGCCAATTTATCAAGAGACAGTTTGGGCCCAAGGTTGTCCTTGGCGATCAATTCAAGCTGTTCTTTGGCATAAGCTTCGAGCTTATCCAGAACAGTCCTAATTACTGGAAAGACGATGAATACAACAAATACAAGAAGCGCAAGAAAGATGCCTCGAATGATTTTCCACGCCCGTCGATGGCGTGGTCTTGGAGGCTTTTGTTCGCGACCCATGGCGTGCTCTACTCAATTTTCCTGTGTGGTCAGATGAACTCTACAAATCAAAAACCTACGAATGGTCCGGAAGATGCACAGTCTGTGGTTTTCGAGCTGCCGCCACTTCGTCGGCTCTTGATATCACTGATTCAAATGGCGCGTGCGGCATTGATTGTGGCTCTTTCTCAATCTCGTCAGCGATTCGCAACATAACAGAAGCAAAATGATCAAGTGTCTTTTTTGATTCAGTCTCTGTTGGCTCAATCATCAAACAATTATGAACCGGCCAGTGCATAGTCGGCGGATGAATACCAAAATCAATCATCCGCTTTGCAATATCGACCAGCGCAATACCGGTTGACAACAGCGTTTTCGGAACCGTCACAAACTCATGAGCACAAAACTGCTTTGCGGCTGGCTTGAAGTAGGGCATTTCATAACGTTCACAAAGCAAAGCTGCTGAATAGTTCGCGTTTAAGACCGCTTTTTCTGAAACATTACGGAGCCCATTCGGACCACAAGCTGAAATGTAAGTCCAACATCGAACGAGGACTCCAAACTGGCCAATGAAACTACGGACCTTACCAATAGACTTCGGACGATCTTTGTCGAGATAGAAGGAACCATCATCAGCCATCATGATCTGAGGGACAGGCAGATAAGGTGCAAGGTGGCTTCGTACTGCAATTGGGCCAGCTCCGGGTCCACCACAACCATGGGGCGTCGAGAAAGTCTTGTGTGTATTGAAGTGCATACAGTCAACACCAAAATCGCCCGGCAGCGTCACACCAAGAATGGCATTCATATTGGCACCATCGAGGTAGACCTGAGCGCCCGCCTCATGAACCATATTGGCAATCTCCTCGATGTGATGATCGAAGATACCCGCCGTATTTGGGTTTGTGATCATGAGTGCCAGGATGTTTTCTGGGCCATGTTCTTTGATTAAGCGAGCGAGATCATCAAGATCCGTACAACCATCGTTGGTCTTGACCGGCACGACATTCGCGCCACACATGGTGCAACTGGCAGGATTGGTTCCATGGGCATTGTCGGGAGCAAGCACAATCGTCCGATTGGGCTGACCAATATCGACGTAGTACGCCCGCATCACTTTTAAAGCTGTGTACTCACCATGGGCCCCAGCCGCTGGCTGCAAAGACACTTCATCAAGCCCTGAGATGGCCTCGAGGAATCCACGAACTTCATACAACAGTCGCAAAGCGCCTTGGAGCGTGTCATCATCCTGCAGCGGATGTAACTGGGAAAACCCGGGTAATGCTGCGGCCCATTCATTGATCCGCGGGTTTAGTTTCATCGTGCAGGAACCAAGCGGATAAAAACTTCCGTCCAGAGATAGATTCCGCTCTGAGAGATGCGTGAAATGAGCAATGACATCACGCTGGCCTAACTCAGCAATCTGCGGTGCCTGACCAATCAGATCATCTGGAAGCTCCGATCGGGTGACATCGAGTGGAGGTCAACGCCTTGTTGCCCAGGCACTGACTTTTCGAAAATCAGTGGCTCAGTTGGCCGCTGACCTTTTGTTTGTACGTCCATTCGTGGTTGAACCATCATCTCGCTCTCTACACTCATGCTGGCACCTCGTCACTGGGCACAGAGAATCCGCTTAGTAGATTGACAAGTAAATCCATCTCCTTCTTGGTGCGTTTCTCTGTGACGGCCACGATGAGCTCATCGGGCTTTCCGATACGGCCCATGCGACGCCCGCCGGACGCCACACCAACCATGATGCCTCGCCGCTTACCGGCTTCAACAATCTTTGTGACGTCATCGGGACACGACACACAAAACTCATTAAAGAATGGTCCATCGAAGGTAAGGCTGTATCCAGGTAGTTGAACGATTTGATCAGCTAAATAGTGTGCTTTGTGATAGCACTGTTCTGCCATTTCTCGCAACCCTCGTGTACCGAGCGTTGTCATAAACATTGTTGCTCTGAGGGCAAGCAAACCTTGATTCGTACAAACATTGCTCGTGGCCTTCGCCCCGCGAATATGCTGCTCCCGCGTCTGGAGTGTGAGGCAGAAGCAACGCCGCCCTTCTGCATCCGTTGTCTGACCGATCAGACGCCCTGGCATCTTGCGCAGAAAACGGTCACGTGCGGCGAAGAGGCCTAAGTAAGGACCACCCAAACTCAGCGGAACCCCCAGAGGCTGTCCCTCCGCCGTTGCAATGTCCGCCCCACAGGCACCAGGCGACTTCATCAGTGCCGCTGCAATAGGATTAAAAATGGCAACGGCAAGCGTTTTATCTTGCTCATGAGTTGCGTCAAAACAACCTTTTGAATCCTCAACCAAGCCCCATATGTTTGGCGACTGAATGATGACCGCAGCAGTGTCATTGTCAGCGTGAGACCGCACTGTCTCAGCTGAAATACGCCCCTCGTGAGAGGGTAGTTGAATATACTCCGCGGGCAGGTCGCTCAAATAAGACTGTATTACTGTTCGCGTATCTGGATGAACGGTGTCTGCGACTAAAACCCGGCGCTTGCCAGTGATATTCAGCGCCAGCAGCACGGCTTCTGCTGCTGCAGTCGCTCCGTCATAAAGACTGGCATTGGCAATATCGAGTCCAGCAATACGCGCCACTTGAGTTTGAAACTCGAAAAACGCTTGGAGTGATCCTTGTGATGCTTCAGACTGATACGGCGTGTATGCCGTGAGAAACTCGCCTCGACTAATCAACTGATCAATGAGCACCGGCGAAAAATGATCGTATGCACCAGCGCCCATAAAACAGATCATGTCGTGCGCACCATGATTGTGATCTGCCATCTCGCGAAGAGCTCGTTGTAATTCAAGTTCAGAGAGCGCCGGAGGAAGATCAAGCACCTCTGTACATCGAATTGACTCTGGCACGGCTTCAAAGAGCTCGTCCACACTGGACACACCAATGGTGTCTAGCATCTCGGCTTCTTCTTCAGGCGTAATTTGTGTGTAATCCATGAACTCCATCCCAGGATTTGATACGGCTTCTTAGGACGCCATTGACGAGCACCGACCTCTGCACTGATCTCTACTAGCTCACGAACCAAACTGACCCACCAGTCGCATATGTCTGGTGAATGAGATTCGCACGCGAAAGGTCGCCTTAATAAACCTC
>CALCOW010000169.1 GCA_937899935.1 uncultured Phycisphaerae bacterium | reverse complement strand
GTGAGGTGCGCCACGACCAGGTCGTGACCATCGACTTTGAGGCCGTCTAAAGCAGTATTTGCTTCGAGATACCACTCATCGCTCAAAAACTCCATGAAAATAAGCCTACGCTGACTTTCGTGTCTATCGACCCCAACGATGATCGGCCCCATGGCCAACCTGGGAACCCGATCATTGAACACTGGCAATTTGACTTCTGGTCCCCCGAGCACGACCTCGCCGCATGGACTCATTTGGCATTTGATTACAGTGCTGGTTTTGCTTGGTACGTCAGCGCACTAATGGGTGTGAACCGATCTCTTACCTTAGTTGTCGATCCCGCTGTCAAAATTCTGAAGCTGTCTCCGTATTTGGAGTTCCGAGCTGAAGGAATTTGGGCTCAACATGTTTGCGAAACCCCTCTTAAGCATTGGACTGTCGGACTCGAAGCTTTCGGAGTCACTCTTGACACCCCGGCCGATGCAATGGGTGATCAGTGGGGTGAACGCACCGGTGTAGGACTTGATGTCGAGTGGGAAGAACGAGAAGCCGCATATGAGACTTCAGAAGGATTCGCGCAACACTGCATAGTGACTGGCGAAGTTCTTATCGATGACGAAGTGTGTCTTTTGAACACCACCGGTCACCGCAACCGATGTTGGAAAACCGCTAAACCACCGACAGAACTTTCAGACGCAATCAGTATTCGAGTGGGAACGAAAGAACTCCAACTACAACCCGCGTTCGATAGCCGACCGTGGCAGGCGCAAATACTGGAGTGATCTAAGCGAGAATTGCCCAATAAGATGAAGGTGTGGAATTTCCTCTGCGCCGATTGCGGCGGCTCCGCCAAACTCCTGCGATGCGACGACTCGTCGCAGAAACACAGGTATCGGTCAATGACTTGATCGCGCCACTATTCGTTCGAGAAGACATTTCTGAGCCACAGCCGATTGTCTCTTTGCCCGGCGTAATGCAACACAGCCAAGAATCACTGCGCGCTGAAGTCAAAGAACTCGCCCAACTTGGCATCCCAGGAATCGTGCTATTCGGACTACCCAACCGAAAAGACGCGACCGGATCTGAAGCCTGGAACCCAGATGGCGTAGTACAGGTAGCTCTCAGAAACCTCCGTGACGACCATGGAGACAGCATCGTTTCGATCGCCGATCTCTGCGTCGATGAGTACACCGACCACGGACACTGCGGTGTCCTTACACCACAAGGCTATGTCGATAACGATGCGACACTCGAGCTGTACCAAAAAGTTGCTTTAGCTCAAGCCGAGGCCGGCGCAGACATGGTCGCCCCTTCAGGGATGATGGACGGACAGGTAGCCGCCATTCGCCAAGCCCTTGACGCAAACGGTCACCAACTCACCCCAATCTTGGCGTACTCCGCTAAATATGCCTCAGCAGAATATGGACCCTTCCGAGAAGCGGTCGACGTGACCATTTCAGGCGGGGGGA
>CALCOW010000168.1 GCA_937899935.1 uncultured Phycisphaerae bacterium | reverse complement strand
GCCCGCATTATTTTCTGGCGATTCTGAGGGGTCTCGTCGCGTTCTCTGGACTTTTTTAGTGAATTGTCTCGCAAAATTTCTCCCGATTGGAAGAAAATCCACATGACCGGCTGGAGCCCCACATCCTGGCAGAAAAAGCATGCACTGCAACAACCAACTTATCCAGACATAGATCATTTGGATCGGGTGGTAAGTCAGTTGTCTCAATTGCCACCACTCGTTAGCTCTTGGGAAATTGAGAGCCTCAAAACCCAGTTGGCCGAGGCCGCAGACGGCGAGCGATTTCTTCTCCAAGGTGGTGATTGCGCCGAGAGCTTTGCCGATTGTCATCCCGAAGTCATTGCCGCCAAACTCAAGGTGCTGCTCCAGATGAGCTTGGTGCTGGTGCACGGAACCAAGCGCCGTGTCATTCGTGTTGGCCGGTTCGCTGGACAGTATGCCAAGCCCAGATCCAGTGACACTGAAACAAAAGACGGGACAACACTTCCGGCATACCGTGGCGACATTATTAATGAACACGCTTTCGAAAAAACTGCTCGCACGCCCAATCCCGAACTGCTTCTACGGGGCTTTGAACGAGCTGCACTCACCTTAAATTTTATTCGTGCATTGATCGATGGCGGATTTGCAAGTTTGCATCATCCTGAATACTGGGATCTTGATTTTGTCGAGCATTCGTCACGTGGAACCGAATACCAAAATGTAGTTGAGTCAATTGGTGAATCATTGCGCTTCATGGAGACGCTCTGCGGTGTTCCAATTAGTGATATGAATCGTGTTGACTTTTTCACCAGTCATGAAGCACTTCATCTCTCGTACGAACAAGCGTTAACTCGAACAGTCCCTCGTCGAACAGGTTGGTACGACCTATCAACACACTTCCCATGGCTTGGCTTACGCACTTCGCAAATTGATGGGGCTCATATCGAATTTCTACGTGGCATTCAGAACCCACTGGCTATCAAAGTTGGTCCGAATATGGCTTTGGATGAGATCGCTCCCTATATCAAATCAATATTCGATGTACTGCATCCCGAAAATGAGCCTGGGCGAATGACTATTATCCACCGCTTTGGAGTTGAAAAGGTGGCTGACTATTTGCCGGTATTGATTGAGGCCGTACAGAAGACTGGTAAAAAGGCCCTGTTTTGTTGTGATCCAATGCATGGGAATACACAGATTTCGAGCGGCGGACTCAAAACGCGTCGCTTTGACCACATCTTGGAAGAGGTTGAACGCTCTTTCGAGATCCACGATCTCACTGGCTCTCGACTCGGCGGCGTTCATGTTGAATTGACTGGCGAGAATGTCACTGAGTGCACCGGCGGTGCACGCGGTATTCAAGATACTGATCTTGAACGGGCCTATAAGACACAAGTCGATCCAAGACTTAATTATGAACAGGCTTTTGAGCTCGCGATACTCGTTGCTCATCGAGCTTCACAGAGTTCTAGCTAATCTGCGAAATCAGTACTCTCGATACGAGGAGTCGCCTCATTCGTCACTGCGTTTTGATCGAGCTTCGAATCTCCGCTGATCGCCATATCAATAATGATGATGACGAGAAAACCGGCAAAAAACATTGCTGAGGCTCTCTTTGTATCCGGAATACTATGGGCACGAACAAGTAGCTCTTCGGCCACAAGGTAAAGTAATGCGGCTGCACCAAAAGAGGCCACCGCCACAAGCCACGCACCGGAGAGGCCCGACAACAACCAGGCGCCTAGTACCGCTGCAATCACCATACAAAGTCCCAGTGCCATGATGATCAGGACGATCTGTATGGGACTTCGACCTGACGTTCGTAATACGGTTGCGCAAGAAATCGCCAGAAAGAGGATCTCAAGTGTCAAAGCAACGCTCAGAAGAATACCCGTGGTGATATCTGCCGAAAATCCAACTCCTATCAAGAAACCGTCCACCGTCAGATCAAGCCCTACCGTCACCAAAAGGGAGCCTGTGCTCTTCAATCTCGATTCATTCTGATCAAGTTTTTCCAGGATCCACTCCAAAAAGAACATCACCGTGGCGCCCAAAGTGAACCCGACAATTACTGGGGCATAGTCGGATCCTTGGAGCATATTTGGCACAAGATCAATCGAGACGGCCGCAATAACCAACCCAGCCGCCAGATGCTGAATAGCACTGGTGGTAATCCCGCCCAGCTTGATATTGCTTGCCAGAATGGCTCCAAGGACCGCAAAAATGAAGGGGACAGCGGTCACCATCAGAACTAGTAGGACTGTCTCGCTCATAAACTTGCCATCTCAGAAAAGTCCTGGTGCCCCTCTGCTGATCCTCTCAGGTGAGTCGAACCTGACCGGCATCGTCGTGGGTACACTATCGGATCATGTCACGCCGCGTTGTCATTACGGGTACTGGTCCGATCTCCGCATGTGGGCTAGGAATCGAGCCTCTCTGGGAGGCACTCCTCGAAGGTGAGTCTCAGATTCGCCCAATTGCTACCTTTGACGCCTCTGGTTTCACAAGCAATGCAGGTGCTGCCATCAAGAGCGAAGACTTCAATGTACGCGACGTCGTGCCCAAGACCTATCGCAAGGCGCTAAAAGTCATGTGCCGTGATGTTGAACTTGCAATAGGTGCCGCTGCTGCCGCCGTTTCCCATGCTGATATGACAACCAAGGCCGTTAACGCTGATACAACGCCAAGCATCGAACCAACACGTCTCGGCTGTCATATCGGTGCTGGATTGATTGCCGCTGACCTCGATGAACTGACCGCCGCTCTATCCACCAGCCGCAATAGTGATGGCCAGTTCGATCTCTCTGTTTGGGGTCAACCTGGAATGGGGAACCTGACACCGTTGTGGCTGTTGAAGTACTTGCCCAACATGCTGGCGTGTCATGTCACCATCGTCCATGACTGCCGCGGCCCCAGTAATACCATTACTTGTTGCGAAGCAAGTGGACTTCTTTCAATTGGCGAATCCATGCGGGTTATTGAACGCAACTCGGCAGAAGCATGCTTGACCGGTGGCGTTGAATCAAAACTCAATCCAATGGCGCTCTTAAGACAACATTTTGCAAAGCGTGTTGCCCCCACTCCCGAGGGTGAAGATCCAGCGAGCTGCTTACGACCCTTTGACCCGATGGCAAATGGCACGATCATTGGAGAAGGAGGCGCTCTTATTGTCGTAGAGGCCCTCGATTCAGCGTTGGCAAGGCAGGCCACTGTACGCGCAGAGATCAGTGGTTTTGCCGCGACACAATCACATGCCGACGAACGTATTGGCCTTGGCACTAATCCTTCGCATCAGGAAGTTTCTGATGCCATGAGTGCAGCCTTGACGGCCGCCAATGTAAGCCCTGATGAAATTGATGCCGTGTTCCCTCTTGGCTCAAGTATCCCGGGCGTTGATGAAGCAGAAGCCACTGCGATCGAAACGGTATTCGGCGAAAGAACAAAATCACTTCCAGTCGTTCCTCTAACCACTATTACCGGAAATTGTGGAGCAGGACACAGTGCACTCGTTGTCGCAGTTGCAACCCAGGCTCTGGAGTCACAACAACTACCAGCGAGAATCAACACAACAAACTCAGCAACCCTAGACGCAAACGTCAACCCAGCATGCGAGTGTGAATTGAAGCATGTCCTTGTGACCACTTGCAGCCAAGGTGGACAAAATGCTGCTGTCGTACTCTCGCGTCCGGAGATGAACTAGATCATGCCAAGCCCTACGCGTGTTGTTATTACTGGGATGGGCTGGATTACTCCACTCGGACATGACCTAGACACGGTCTGGTCAAATCTGACGAAGGGTGCTTCGGGCGTCCGGCCTATTGAACGTTTTGAAGCGAAGACCTTCAGCACTAATTTTGCGGCCCAGGTGAGGGACTATGACTTCACTCAATATGTCAAAGACGCCAAGCGACATGAACATGCTGGCACACACACGCGTTTTGCACTTGGCGCTGCAAGACAAGCGTGGTCTCAGGCAAAGTTGGACGATACCTCTTTAGATATGCGTCGCGTTGGCGCGTATTTGGTACTCGATTTCAACAACTATGCATTTGCAAATTTGAATGCATGGCAGCCAGAGCAAAACGCTATTGATGGCAAGATCTGGGCACAGGCCGCTCAAGATCGCATGCATCGCTTTGATGAGATCGAACAAGAACCAATTATGCCTGCTGCTCATCTTGCAATGGAATTTGGTGTACGAGGACCTGTTTACAACTGCCTAACAGCCTGCGCTGCGAGTACACAGGCCATTGGAGAAGCCGTCAACATCCTTCAACGAGGTGACGCAGACATCATGATTTCTGGTGGCGCGCACACCATGATCCACGAACTAGGAATTACAGGCTTCATTCGACTCACTGCACTCAGTAGCCGTACAGACAATATTGAGGGTGCATCAAGGCCCTTTAGTCGTACAAGAGATGGCTTTGTCATGGGCGAGGGCGCCGGCATTGTTATTTTGGAAACACTTGAACATGCTCGTCAACGTGGTGTTGAACCGATCGTTGAAGTGATTGGCTACGGATCAAGCGCTGATGCCTACCGAATCACAGACATTCAACCAGAAGGCAATGGCCCTGCAGCCGCAATGGGCGAAGCCCTCGGTCAAGCCGGACTTGATCCAGAGGGCAAAGGGGCAGATGGTCGTCCTCCGGTGCATTACATTTCCGCGCACGGCACTGGAACTAAAGAAAATGACTCGATCGAGACAAGAGCTGTCAAAAAGGTGTTTGGCGATAACGCCCCCGCAATTCCGATGAGTTCAATCAAGTCAATGATGGGACACCTTATTGCCGCAGCTGGAGCGGTTGAGTTGATTACCTGTGCCCTTGCGATTGAACACCAGATGCTGCCACCCACCATTAATCTGACAGATCCTGACCCCGATCTCGATCTGGACTATGTGCCAAATGAGGCTCGACCGTCAGAGGTTGAAACATGCTTGTCCAATTCGTTCGGATTCGGTGGCCAAAACGATACACTGATTATTCGTCGATTTTCCGAATAAACGAAGCTGCGGTTCTTGCAAACGCAATCATCTGTCTGACTCAAAGGCTCTGTGTGTTAGATCAGTAAGAATGGGTTAACTTTTCTTGATGCAACTCATCAAAGACCCGAATGAACTCTTGACTTGGGAAGGCTGCGCTCTCGTGCCCACCATGGGCGCTTTACACGAAGGCCATCTCTCATTGGTGCACGCCGCCAAGCACCATTGGTCGGGGCCGATTGTTGTCACGATCTTTGTGAATCCGACACAGTTTGAAGTTGCTGATGACCTTCAGAACTACCCCTGCACACTTGAAAGAGATCTTGAGTTACTTGAGCCGCTCGGCGTTTCTGCTGTTTTCGCACCATCCGTGGATTCCATTTACCCCCCCGATAACCCACCTTGGCAACCAGCCCTACCGACCGTCGCCACGGCACCACAACTTGAAGATCGCTATCGACCAAACCACTTTGCTGGTGTGACTCAGATCGTGGCCCATCTGATCGATCTGTGCAGGCCGCAACGGCTCCTCTTTGGCGAAAAGGACTACCAACAGTTGTGCACCATTCAGGAAATGGTTGAGC
>CALCOW010000167.1 GCA_937899935.1 uncultured Phycisphaerae bacterium | reverse complement strand
CTCTGGAATAGAAGCCGCACCAGCTGCATAGGCGCGCGGATTACTGTATTTACCGAATCGACCTTGGCCTACGTGATAGTAAAAGAACTCACTGTAATACTGCGCGACTGGACTATCAGCAGGCAACCCTAAAAAAGTGTAATCCCACTCAATAATGGCGCCAGGACTTAAGTCTTCAACTGTCTTCGTAAAGATGTGCCCCTTACGATCCATGTTGAGATTAACATTCGTGAGTGGACGATCACACATTTCATCATATGGTCCACTTTGAACAAAGTACTTAAAGTCAACCCCGCTGACTCCTACCTCTGGATCAACTGTGGTCGTCACCTCTATCTTGTTTCCATAATCGACTACTTTCACTTCATAAGTGCGGGCAATGCTATAGAGATCAACATAGTTATCAAAGCGCCATTCATTCGGATGCCGATCGCGGAAACGGCCCGTCGTGATGGTTGTTATGGGATAGTCAGGAGCCGCCGGTTCTGCCTCACCTAGTGTTCGTGTGAACCGCGTGGTGTCCATCGGCTGAACGCCAATCATCTGAGCGTAGTAGTACTCGATTTGATCTCCCGTCTTTGCACCTGGAATCATTGTATTCCACTTACCAGGTTCATCTTCACCAAGTATGGCGGTCAACAGTGGGCCATTATTGATTCGGTAATGAACCTCGACTTGATTGGTTGCAGGAATGATGTAAGTCTCACCACCGGCTTCAAAAGCCCAGGAATAGGCACCATCATTTTCTTCAATCTCTTGACGGAAACCACGTGCCGGTGGAGGCGTGACATCCGTCCAATCAAAGTCGTAGCAATTCTCGGATAGCACAAAACGATGATCAGGATAAACGTACTGCAGAGGGTTTTGTAGAAGCAGTGAAAAGGTGAGGTCATCGCCAATGTCACCTTGAGAGACATCGATTGACCACGAGCCAGGCTCATCCTGCGTCATGGAATAACCTCCGGCACCGGGAGGCCCTAAGAAAATAAGACACAGTGTCACATCGGCATCAGTTTGTACTTCGTAGCGTACACCATCAGCCGTTGAGCAAGCGGTTCCGTGATAAGCAGGTGTCGCTGCATTTGTTGAGAGTGTCAGGCTTGCAGCGCAAGCAATGATTGCTCCATGCAACCAAGGCGAAGATATAGAAAATCCATACATACTCGATCAGTCCTTCTTCTCGAAGTCACTCGAAACATATGGGCGTTCTCCTCGCACCAAATAAAAAAGGGGCTGAGCCCCTTCAAGCCGTAATTCTACGATCTAGCCACCACAATCAACCCTGAAAATGCCAAAAGAATAAAGTGAGTCAATTCTTAGCGGCTGGCGCGCTCTAAAGACTCCCCTGATTCGGGCGCGCTGATCGACTTCCTAAACCGATTGCCTGCGCTTCGTGTTTTTATTCACGAAGTCCAAAAAAAACCGCCCCTTCTGGGGCGGCGTTTTACGTGCTGGATCGGTGCTCAAGATTATGCAGCGCGACGTCGGCGTGCACTCGCAATGCCAACAATCGCTAAAAGAGCGATTCCACCTGGGCCGGGTACATCTGTGATATAGATGGTTCCTGTCGCTTCAGTGGATGAGTAGCTCGAATAGTCCCAAGCCTCGGTTTCAGGATCATACCAGTTGCTTGAGTCACTATAACTCAGCCAATAATCAGAATGCGGCAGTACGCGGAAGTCATAGGTGGTACCAGCGGCCAGAAGCAGTGGTGATGAAAGCGAGGCCAGATCACCTTCATAAAGTGTACTTCCAGCGACTGAAATAATGTACTTGAGGTTACCAACGCCGGTCACTGTCATGGCTTGATCTGCGGTCAGAGACCATGAGGCATCTGTATAAGAGTGATACATTTCTTCCCACTGCTCAAATTGACCGGATGACGGGTCACCCATATCGATGCTGCCATAATAATCATAAAAATAACTTTCATAGGTAATCATGGTGGCATTCGAATCCAACTCACTTGGCTGCTTGCCTGACCATGCCCATCCGCCCGCGTCATCCCATCTTGACATTGGCGCATCGCCAATTGGACCAGTGTAATGATCCGTAGATGAATCGTATTCAATAGCACCATTAGTAATCTGTATGTCGGCGCTCGCAATTCCCGTAACTGCTGTAACCGCGACAGCCAAAGCCAAAAGTCTGAAATGCATCTTTGGTACTCCCTCTACCCAATACGCTTTGTTCAATGTGAGCCAGTACGACGACACGTACTGCTAAACCTCTCTCTTGAAAAGCATTGTAGTCGATATTGGCACGACTCAATAGTCTTGTTTTGAATCAAAAATGGGCCCCAGCCGGGCTTTGAGTAGATGGTTCAGGCCACTGCCCCACCACACTCATTCACAGATCGATCCAAAGCGGAGCAGGAAGACCGAGAAGTCACTGACATCAACAATCAAATCGCCATTGAAATCAGCCGGGTTTGGCCCTGCCTGTCCAAAGGCAACGAGAAAGATAGAGAAATCACTAATGTTGACCTGACGATCGCCATTGAGATCACCTTGACATTGACACACCGTAGGCTCCCCGTTTAACACCTGAACAGTATTCGCCGCAATACAAGCACTAAATCCATCTGAAAAGACAACCCGCGTCTCTTCATCTGTTGGATTCCATGCCATGTAGGTTCGCTGCCCGTCTCTCTCAAAGACTGCAAAGCTGGCAATATCAGCGGTCATCTCTGGAACCACTCTGCCGATCCCATTCATCGTAGATAACCAATGGTAGGTATGAGCGCGAGAATCACCTGGCTCTGGTGCATAAGCCTGATTGTTTTCAAACTGTGATAACGCTTCTGCACCATCACTTAAGCACAAGAAGCTCCACAAGATGTCTTGCCACACCGTTGGTTGACCCGGGTTTTTTGTGAGAAGATAATTCCAATTATTCTCAATCATTTGTGGCCAATGCCCAAGGTGCAGCGTGGCAGTTGTGACTGGCAATATATTAATTCCGTGTATCTCTTCAGGGTTGCCTGTCCACCATGTGGCATAGTCGCCACCATTATTCCAAACAATTGAAATCATCGGATGCGGAAATGCGGCTGGAAATACAAGTTCATCAACATCGAACCAGTATTGAGCAATGGCTGATGCTTCACTGGCATAGAGGTAGATTCCAAGATCTCGAATCTCAGGCTGCCCAGTGGCTTGTCCCCATAGCATCACACCATAGGCAAAGTTAATCGCTTCGGATGATGACTCTTGATTATTGCCAGAAGCAAACCCTTGATGACCAGAGGCATATGAGTAGCCCGCGTATGGATCAAAGTTGCGGAGATAAGGATAACGCGTATCTGAACGATCCCAGTTTGCAGCGTCCTTAATGAGCAGCTCGATCATGCCCCCCCACTGATCAGCTGCCGCCCACTCTGGATCATGTATTGCTACAACCGCCGCTGCTGCTATGAAGTAGCCATAATGAAAGTGATGATCGTTGAGTTCAGCCGCTGCTCCATAGGAAGCTGGATAACCGATGAGCGTGCTCCATGTGTCATCACGCGCGAAAAATGTTCCATCTTCACCATTTGATGCCCCGCCACTACCGCCATTAAACCGCAACCAATCTAAGTTCCAGACGTCACCCGGATATCCAGTATCACAAACAACATACAGATCATGAATGCCATGTAACTGATCAAGCACATCGGTTCTAACCGCAATACTAAAGTCCGTCCAAGAAGACCAACCGCCCGTATTGGCAATCGCACCGTTTCCGACCAATGGTCCATCAACTGCGTCGATTCGGAGTTCGATCAAAGCGCTTCCTCCGACACCGACACCGGAAGCCACACGTAACACTGCTGTTGGAGGATTGAATTCATCAAAATCAACCGCATTAATACGGATCCAATCTTCGTCCCCAAAGCCACAGACTGCCTGAGAATTACTCTCACCATCACAAAGAGACACACCGCTTGACTGGCTATAACTTTCTGCCTCAAGTTGTGCGTAAGCTGAAAGTCCATCTGACCCAGATTCTTCATTTTCTTGCGGACCCGCAGTCAGCCAGTCTTCTAATTCCGCTTTCATAGCAGCGAGAAGTTCATCACGCTCTTGATTGAGTCCTGCCTGATCAACCAGCGGTACGAGCTGAGCCGCTTTTCCAAGCGCCTTGCCTAACCAGTAGGTATCTGGCGCTGCAAATAGATTTGAATCACCTAAGACCTCTTGGACATATTGCGTGAGCCTTTGAGTATCCACATGCCCGGTTTCTGGAATCCAAGGCATCAAGCCAGCGTATGGCACATCCACATCGAAAGAGCTTGCGCTTACAAGCTTCATGACTCCACGAGGAGATTCATAAGTGAGATCAAGAAGTGGTTCATCCGTGTTCAACCACTGATGTCGAAACAAGGCGGTCAATGGTGTTACTTCTCGACCTTCTTTAATGTCAACATCAAAATGAAAGTGAGCCTGAAGCGTCGCATTTTGCTCGTCATAGGTCCAAGTTGCCTTCGTGTCCCTGACTACCACATGAGCATGAGCTTTAAACAATTCTAAAGTCTCGACGGATTCATCTGGCAATGCTGCTATTGTGAGATAGCCCAATCCATTCAATGATGAACGAAGCTGAGATGAACTACTTTGTGTCCATTGAGCACCGCTTGGAGCAAATGCGGCATAGGGAACCCCAGCAACTTCAAACGTCACTGTTCCACCATCGATCACAAACTGCGATTGACCCTCATCAAAATCGATCAAGACATCACCGCCGCCAATCTCAAAATAGGCATACGGCAGTCCGTGGCCAAATATTGCTTGGAGTGATTGCGACTCGTCCTTCCAGGAAGCCGTGACGGTCCAGTCGCCAGCGTGGGCGACCTGCACTTCAGATGCTTCAAGCCCTTCAACGCTTACATTCAATGCTGCGGCAAATGGCTGAAAGTAGGCCACATCACTAATACTAAAGCCCTGCAAATGTCCCAAACTCAGACCAACCGCCTCAGCTTTGAATGCCAGAGGCAAGGGGTACATATTTTGACCAGTTGTGTTTCCAGCGTATCGCTCCCAGATTAGTGAACTCCACCACTCATTGGTGGGCGTAGGACCTTCGAAGTCGCCTCTCAAGCGAGGTGACACTGCCTGACCATTGTTATTACTTGGTCGCTCATAGCCGTCAGGAATCTCCGCGTAATAAGATCCACGACCGACTTCAACAATGTCTTGACTGGTCGCCAGATTCATTGGAACAATCAATACGATCGATACCATCAGTGACGCCGCTCGAAAAGGCCATGAAATTTGAAGTACGGACATGTCTCAATCTCCAGACTAACTTCCCATTCAGTTCTGCCACCCATCGCTGGGCGACGATTGCTCTCACTAAACGCCCCTACGCAAGATGAGGTGACTGGTTCCAATCGCATTCTGTTTGCAGTATCTATTGCTGCAAGAAAGAAGTACACATTTGTTTACTTACGTCTTATGAAACTCATGACTTTGTAGCAATTGTTTTAAATAGAAGACACCAAAACTACAGCCGCCGGCTCGAAAGCCGGCGGCTGTCCTCTTCCTCTCTATCAGGAGCC
>CALCOW010000166.1 GCA_937899935.1 uncultured Phycisphaerae bacterium | reverse complement strand
GATCATGAGTATTGATGAAATCAATTTCCATTTCAGGCATATCAGCAAATGCGGGCAGTCGGTAGTGACGTATTGCATCATTGAGAATACGCCCATGTTCATCCGTCATAATGCGCTCTGAGAGAATCCAACCGAGGCCCTGTGTGATGGCCCCTTCTATCTGCCCACGACACACCATTGGATTGATGAGCGTGCCAACATCAACACCAGCAACAACTCTCAAAACTCGAATGTGTCCATCATACTTATTGACCGCAACACGGACACCTTGAGCACAAAACCCAATGCTACTTGGATCGGCCTGGTGATTTCGAACAACGCTACAAACCCTTCCTTGATCGCTTATAAATTTGTACAGCTCAACAAGAGAGACGGTGCGTTTCTCTGTACAGATGACACCTTCAGAGAGCTTACTCTCAGACTGCTCACAGCCGGTCATCTGACATATCTCATCTGAAAGTCGTCCAAGCATCGCCTTCCCAGCTCGGACCGCGGCCCCCCCTGCGACAAAAGTCGTTGCACCTGCGAAGGTACCTGTGTCAAAGGCTCCGCCAGCAGTATCACCTGCATGAATTTGAATCTGTTCAGTGCGAAGACCCATCGTCTCAGCCAGAATTTGTACTAATGTTGTATCTGTACTGTTACCCATATCTGCAGAACCAGTGTAATAATCAAACGCACCATCTGACCGCAACTCCAGCCTTGCCATAGAGCGATGGATGGTCGGTGGCGTGCAGCTTTGCAAAGCAACTGCATAGCCATTCCCACAGAGCCAACCTTCTTCTTGAGGAGGGTCTGGAACACCACCTTTCTTGCTCATTATTTCTTGCACGCGATCAATACACTGAGACAAACCATAGCTACCAATTTCATGGGTTCCATGATCCTCACTAAAAGCAGCGATTGCATCTCCGGGACGAATAACGTTTATTCGCCTGAGTTCGAGTGGATCAATATCAAGCTGGTCCGCTACCGCATCTAAGTGTGTCTCTAATGCATGTGAGGTCTGCGTCGCCCCATAGCCACGAAAACCTCCGCTTGGCACGTTGTTCGTATAAACCGAAAAGCCATGAATCTTTTTATTGCGGCATCGATAGAGTGACACCGGTTCATGACAAGCCGAGTACAAAGTCTCTCCGCCATGATTTCCGTAGGCTCCTGTGTCAGAAATGACCTTCAGCTGCAACGCCGTCATTGTGCCATCACTCTTGTGCCCAGTCTTAACACTCACCTTCATGGGATGACGGAAAGACGCACCTATAAACTCTTCTTGCCTCGTAAAGTCAAACTTACACGGCCTCCTCGTCTTCATGGCTGCAAGCACTGCAAGATCTTCACTAATCACCTCTTGCTTGCCACCAAAACCTCCGCCCACGCGATCCTTATAGACTCTTATTTTTGGCATAGCGACACCAAATATGTGAGCCAACTTTTCCCTTGCAATAAATGGTGCCTGGGTACTTGTTCGAACGTCTAAATCACCCTCATCGGTAATCGACACGATTGAACAATGTGTCTCTAGATGAGCATGCTGAGCTCGCGATGTTTGCATGGTTGATTCATGGATCAAATCCGCTTCAGCAAATCCCTGATCAATATCACCCACACCACCTTCTAAATCCAACAACACATTTGATTTTGGAGCAAGAAGTACTGAGCGATGATCATCATCATGAACACGGGGCGCGTCATCTTGCATGGCAAGCTCGGGATCATGGACGGACGGCTTTCGCTCATATTCGACTTCAAGCAGATTGCATCCCTCCTGTGCAATAGAATCGGTTTCTGCTACCACTGCGGCAACGCGCTGGCCTACAAAGCGAACAACATCATCAAGTACCCTTTTATCATCTGCATCAACTCTATAGTCATCGTGAAGCGCTGTGGAAAATCTTCGCCGAGGTGAATCTTCCCATGTCAGCACAGCATGCACGCCCGGTAATGCACGAGCTGCATCAGCATGAATGGCTTTTATCTTGCCCGCAGGAATCTCAGATCGCAATACACGCACATGAAGCATTCCCTCAGGCTCAACATCGCCGGCATATTTCGTAGCGCCTGTGACTACTTCATGTGAACATGAAAGAGGTTTAGAAACACCTACGCCACCGTTAGAATCCGTCTTGTCAATATTACAAACACCATGCAGAGCATCTCGAATAGAACGGTATCCAGTACATCGGCAAAGATTACCCTTTAGTTTTTGAGGCAAGTCTTCATCATCAACTTCGCCCAACGAAGCAGCTGTCATGATCATCCCTGAAGTACAAAACCCACATTGGAAACCCTGTGCATCATGGAACGCCTGTTGAATAGGTGCAAGACCATCATCATTAGCCAAACCTTCGATGGTTGTTACCTGCCGCTCTGAACATCTGGGCGCCGGCACCAAACAGCTATGTACAGGCTTATCATCCCCACAATCGCCTTGATCACAACCACGGCGCACGCCTGTAAAACCCAGACGTTTTAAATAGCTACGAAGACACTCACCAGGTTCAGGAACACCCTCAGTGACAATGCCGTTGACTGTTAACTCCATTAGAGACATTGTTCACATTGCTCCATTTTCTATTTTCGACCGCAACTGCTGAGCCAAATGGTGCGACATTGATTCACGATAAAAAACATCTCCATGCTGATCATCAAAAAAGGCCTCTTTTGGAATCACTTGCCTAATCGCCACATCCAGTTCACCAGAACTCGGCAGTGTCTCAAACGCAATTTGATACGGCTTCGTGACGGATGCAGTAAATGTAAACTCCACCTCTCGCGTTTCTTCATCAAGGGTTGCAATCACCAGAGCCGCTGAACGGCCAATGTGGGTCAAAGATCTTAGATCCATGAATACTCGTTTTTTTAACCACACCTCAGAAATGTGAATGCTACGCAGAATATCACCAGGACTTAGCGCATTATCAAGAATGCCTTTATGAAAATCTATTGACGAACACTTCACAGGCTCGGCCCCATGCGGCCATATGGTGTACACCGCATGCAATGCTGCCGCCATACTTATCATTGAACCTGCTGGTAGTGACATACAGATGTTGCCACCCACGGTCGCTTCATTGAATATCTTAAACGAAGCAGAAAGCGCTTTGGCACAGTTCTCGAACAACTCGCATGCAAACCACTTCGAGGGATATTGATATTCAAGTAACTCATGAATGCGACAGGTCGCCGCAATATCAAGACCAGAATCACTGACTTGTAATGATTCCCATTTCAGCGACGTTAAGTCAATGAGTGTTTCAATGCCTGGAGCACCACTATCTGCAGCCTGGCCTGGGGTAATTCGCCCACTCATTTGCGGCTCTGAATACAACCACGTTCCACCTCCTAAGAAGGCACAACCTGGCTTCCATTGCCGAGCTTGCTCGTCAGTCACTGGCCTTAAAAAATCACGAACACCCGCAATATTCATCAACTCACCTCGTAACTCTATGACGCAAAGCAGCTTAGTTATAGAACTCTTACCGTGAACTTCTCTTGTTGAACTTCCGGAATACGTGGCGACGTAAAACCCCCAACTTCAATCTTGTAGGATTAGGCTATATCGGAATGATATCTGCTTTGATTTTTCATTAGAGCATTTCGTCAAACTTCTTTGGAAGATTTCGGTACCTTGGCC
>CALCOW010000165.1 GCA_937899935.1 uncultured Phycisphaerae bacterium | reverse complement strand
ACCGATACTTCCACCCACCGCATGGATTAACGCATGTCAGACGGCCCGGTTCGGGTTCCGTTGTGTTAATTATCTGAAATCTAGCTTTAAGCACTGTTAGAGCTGATTCTTCCCGAACCTTGGGCACTCCAATGCTCGTAGATCTCATGAACACCTCCTGGGGCCTTGATCAAAAAACAGGCCCTCTTAAATCGACCCCTGGCGACATTGGCTCGCTTCTGAATCTAAAATCACGGTAGTTAGAAACGACCTTAAAAGACATGACAAGGAAATCGATTGTGAAACATTATCTGGCCGCTTGTAGCTTTCTCACATTCATGATTGTTGGGTGCTGTACAGAGCAGCCCATGAATAAGAAATCTCCCGACAAAAACACCGCCACAACACAACAGCCAGCTAAAGATAGTGATGCGACCTCGAGCAGTGCCCCAAACACAAACGCAGGCAGCGCTCAATCTTCAACATCGCCAGATGATCAAAAGGCGCTCGATCTTGGCAGCCAGGGGGTTGGTGGAGAAGGCGGAGAAGGCGAATAGATTCGATTCTCTTTAGAACCACAAAAAACATGACAAACAAGGCAGTTCTCCTGAGAGAGCTGCCTTGATGTTCAATGCACACCGTATTGTGTGGTTCATTACGGCAAACAACCATTACCGAAGTTGATCAGCAGGATTGAGAAATCACCTGCCTCAACTTGTCCATCGTTGTTAAAGTCTGTGCGACATCGTCCACACTGTGAACCCCATTCGATCAGCAACGTTGAGAAGTCTTGTGCATCGACACAACCGTCTGCATTGGCATCTCCAGCTATTGGCTCATCTGCCGATAATTCATATTGAAAGCAATCCACTACAAATTCTTCACCGCCAACAAGAAGAAAATCAACCGGTCCATGAAGCTGTACTTCACCACATCCAATCGCACCACCTCCAGAAAGCACCTCGATCTGGACGCCACCTAAGACCATGCCGTCCAAGTGAGAGTAATCCGGCACATTGGCGAAGTCGCCATTGATCTCGATGTTGATCGTTCCTCCGTACCGACCATACCGGTAATACAAATTCTCAACCGTGCCTACTGAATTAAGGAAATCAAAGTTAACGTTGATCACACTCGTCCAAAGCTCTTGGTCTGTGCCACAAGCCAAGTTGCCATTCATAATCTCACTGTAACCACCGGTTGCTGGGATCCCACTCATGGATATGAAGTTCTTAACGTAAACATCGATTCCATCGGTTACAAAAAAGTCGCCAGAGTGCTTGGTTTCTCCCAGTGGCCGATCATCAAAGGTGGGCTGACAGATTGGCTGATCATTCCAATTTTCCTGACCTCCGATCATGAGCGAATCGGTGACACCAACAAGACGTACGGCCCCAGCATCACCACCCGTTCCACCCGAGAGAACATCAAAAAGGACACCACCGATCATCATTCCATCAAGATCGATGTAGTTGGCTGCCAACTTTAAATCACCGTTGACTGCAACATTAATACCACCACCGTACTCACCAAAATTAAAAGTCAAGTCTGTTTGAGGCCCTATTGAACCTCCAAAGTCATAAGTAATATTGATATTGTTGGTATGTATTTCATAGCCAGCACCCGCCGCAAAAAGAGCATCATCAATATCGGCCGAACCGTCGATCACAGGTGGCCCAACGGGAAGATGAAACTCACTGACTTTACAGGTCACACCTTCAGTCACAAAGATATCGCCAACCGCAAATGTCTCTCCAAGCGTACGATCTTCAAAGGCTGGAAAATCAGCTAACGCAATGGACGATGTCGTCAGAAGGGAAGCGTGAATACTAATGGCCACTAGGTAACTGCTGCACTTCATTTTGGTACCCATTCTCTCTTGTTGGGTGGCACCAGACAGAGATACGCTCAGCCCAGACCACACGATCGCGCCCATCTGTAAAACTATGGCGCTAGTTAAAACTAATTTGCCTGCCATAAGAACGCGGACTGACCTCAAATGAGGGGCAAAGTTCTTCCGAGATGCCTAAAAAGGCACTAGAACGTCTGTCCGCTAGAGGCTTGAGAGTTTTCCAACCTCGAAGATGTGATCGGGAGGGAGCTCAAAATAAGATGCACGACTCGTTGAGTTCCGTGCCATCATGCTGAAGAGCGCGGCTCGCCAATACACCATGGCCCCCCCGCGAATAGGTACCACTGAATTGCGAAGTGTGAAGTAGGTAGCCTCACTCAGATCTACATTGAGCCCTTTCGAGCGGGCCCATTTCAGGAGCTTCGGAACGTTATGGGCCTCACCAAAACCATAACGTCCGTTGACCACCCAAAAACCATGATCAAGTTGTATGACTCTGAGGCGATTCTGGCGTGAAACAACTGGGACAGGTCGAGGCTCAACGTGAAGCACCACGACCTGTTCCTGCAAGACCGACAAGCGACTGTAAAGTGCCGTAAGCGTCGGAGGTGCGATGCCCGCGCCATCACAGCTTTGACCCGTGAAGTCAACAGCTGAGCGCATTGCCATCAGATAAACACC
>CALCOW010000164.1 GCA_937899935.1 uncultured Phycisphaerae bacterium | reverse complement strand
GGTGTGAACTTGATGAGTTTGTCTTCTACCTGGCGAACCGTCTTCCCGGGAGCGTACTTCGTACGGTTGGAAACTCGGAAAATATGCGTATCCACAGCGATGGTTGGCTCTCCAAATGCAGTATTCATCACAACATTGGCAGTTTTTCTACCTACACCGGGTAGGGCCTCCAGTTCCTTGCGAGTGGTCGGCACCTGCCCTCCATGTTCTTCAAGAAGGATACGGCAGGTTTTGATGACGTTGGCGGCTTTCGTATTGAACAGCCCAATGGTCTTGATGAACGTCTTCAACTTTGCCTCACCTAGCGTCAGGATAGCTGCTGGAGTATTGGCTACAGGGTAGAGTTTGGCGGTGGCCTTGTTCACGCTGACATCGGTTGCCTGTGCGGATAGCATCACAGCGATGAGGAGTTCGAACGGTGAGTGAAAGATGAGCTCTGTAGTTGGTGCAGGATTCTCATTACGAAGACGCGTGAGTATCTCGTATCGCTTTTTCTTATTCATAGGAAGAGTACGTCAAGGGTCCGCATACAACGATTAACAGGATGTATCTATCGATCAGAGCCAATGATATCTGGTCTGTCCGTGATCGGGTAAGGGCCTCCTTCTTCTTCGGTAGTCTCGCGTGAAGAACTCCATCGCGCGTTGAGCGTATTTAAAAGGGCAAGAAGACATCCGAAGACTACGAAAGCGCCAGGTGGCAACAACACAATCAGCAGGCCACCACCAGCAAACTGAAGACCGGTCTCGGTAAGTCCCGGCCATAACAGATGAAGATTGGCGCCTAATGTACCGTGCCCCAGGATCTCTCGAACGGAACCTAAAACCAGAATAGCCACCAGGAACCCACTGCCCATCATGATGCCATCAACCGTGGATGTCATGACGCCATGCCGTCTCGCGAATGCTTCTGCACGTGCGAGGATTGTGCAGTTGGTGACGATTAGGGCGATAAATAGTCCAATACGACTGTGTAGCTCAAACGCCCATGCCTGGAGTACAAGATCGGCAGAGGTGACCGCGGACGCAATGATGAGTATTTGTGCGGGAAGACGAATTACCTGGACAATCCAAAAACGCAACAGACTGACCAACGCGCACGATACTGTCAGAACCACCAGAGTAGTAAGGCCCAGGGCCAGCGATGTTGCAAACGTCGTGGACACTGCAAGCAATGGGCAGAGTCCCAACAATTGTATGGTGGCGGGATTGTTTCGAAAGAGGCCGTCGAGCGCCAGGGAGCCAATGGAAGGCTTCACTCCGCTTCCTCTATACGATTGAGTATCGGGTTGGTCGTGTCCTTTCTGATGTCAGCTTGCGGGGTTCGGCTAAACTGATTGTGCTGAATGAGCACATCGCGAACAGCATGAACAACCGCTCGAGGCGTGATGGTCGCGCCTGTAAATTGATCGAATATGCCGCCATGACTGACGACATCCCATGATTCGATTTGCTTTCGATCGAGTGAATATCCCGTGAAATGGTCAATCCACGGAGAAA
>CALCOW010000163.1 GCA_937899935.1 uncultured Phycisphaerae bacterium | reverse complement strand
ACAGGAAATATTGTTGATCGTTATTGGCGGGGGGTTCTTTATGGAGCTGGCGAGTGTGATTCTTCAGGTGGCTTACTTTAAGGCTACGAAAGGCAAGCGCCTCTTCGCCTGTTCGCCCATCCATCACCATTTTCACCTGCGCGGTTGGTCGGAAACGCAAGTGGTGCAGAGGTTCTGGGTCTTAGCCGTCATTCTGGCGATGGTGGCCATGGTCTCACTGAAGCTTCGATAAGTAACTTGATAGTTAGCTTGTGGGCAAGAATGGATCAAGGTCCAGTGTGGTGCCCGAGACTTTTGGCGCGGATTCGTAGCGGTGCTTTCGTAGCATGTGAACAAGCTGTGCAAAATCATTTGGCAATGGTGCGAGGTGCGTTGCAAACTTCTGAGAGATTGGATGAGTGAAGCCCAATGACGCTGCATGAAGAGCTTGTCTACGCATCAACGGAGTTGCGGCCTCTTTTGTGGAGGTCATTTCATGGGCGACATCAGAAACCAACAGATGGCGGCCACCATAGATGTCATCACCAACAATCGGATGGCCGATGTGTGACAGGTGTACTCGAATCTGGTGGGTGCGTCCGGTTTTGAGCTCAAGTTCGACTAGAGAAAACTCTGCATATATCTCGCGAACACGATAAATGGTGACCGAAGCTTTGCCGGTTTTATCCCAGCGTACGGCATAGCGATCTCGTACGGTGGGATGGCGTCCTAAAGGCAGATCAATGACATCAGCATGTGGCTCCATTCGTCCGTGTACAACGGCCAAGTACCGCTTGTCTGTCTTGCGATGTTCGAATTGTTTTCCTAGTTGCCAGTGCGCCTCTTCGCTCTTTGCAAAAACGATCGCGCCGGTGGTATGGCGATCCAGTCGATGAACCACGCCTGGTCTTGCCAGCGACTCGCCAATCGGAGACAGTTGGCCGCCCTGGCTGTTGAAGTGCCATGCCAGGCCATTGATCATGGTGCCGCTACGATTGCCTCGAGCTGGATGAACAATAATGTCATCTCTTTTGTTGAGGACGATAAGGTCTTCATCTTCAAACAGAATGGCAAGGTCCATCTGCTCGGGTGGAATGTCCTTGCTTGGAGGAGGTGGGAGCTGAGCGATGACCGTGTCGCCACGACGAAGGCGCGTTGAGGCTTTGGGGACACGCCCATTGACCGTGACGGCTTGTTCGGAAATCAAACGCTGTAAACTCGTGCGACTTAGAAATGGAATGCGATCAACCAGATATCGATCAAGCCTCTTGGCAAGATCACGTTGCAGAACAAAAGTCACCATCGGGGGCTGGTCTTCATCACCAGCAGAGTCTTCCCAGAGCTTCTGTAGGCGATCTCGGTCGACCTGCCCACCAGGAGCGATGATCTGCTTTTTCTGATCACGTTTCGTCGGTTGTGGTGGTTGATCATCCATCGGTGGGACCAACACGCCAACCAATACCCTCCATGGCCGGCTGTGTTCTCTAGAGGTATCAGGTGATCGTATTACTCAGAGCCACTGGTGTCGGGGGCATTCATCAGTTCTTGAAGGGTTTCATCCACCGTCAAGGGTGCGCCATCGTCCGCGGTTGCTGCAGGTTCAGGTTCAACTGGAGCAGGCAGTGTGATGTCTTCGGTAACATCACTCTGAGCACGAGCGGTGAGTCGTTGGGACAGCAAAGGGTAGTTGGGCGCCGCCAATGTCGCTGCTTCCTCGTAGAGCGATACCGCTTTTGGAAAATCCATCTCTATTTCTGCGATCGCTGCTAAACCTGATATGGCATTGATGATGATCAGTGTGCGATCAAGTTCTGTGTCGGGCTCATTGACAATAGAGCGAAACAATCTTGTTGCATCAGCTAAATATATCTCTCGCTGTTGGGCGGTCAGAATCTGAGGGTCTTCGGGGGTGTGGTTGAAATTTCGATTTGCATTGACGCTGGCCAGGTACCTTTGTGCTGCTCGTAGTCGTGCGAGATCCGATACGGCACCCACATCTGGATACTGCTGTGCGACATCAAGCAGCGACTCAGGCAGTGTGGCTTGCTCTAAGTTGACCCAGGCATCACGGACATACACTGCTTGGCCCTGTTGATAGCGCGTCCAAAACAGAAATGCGAATATAAGAATGAGGCAGAAGAGCAGCCAGAAGGGGCCCTTGGTCTTCATCCAGACCACAAAGTCTTCATTGACGCGACTTTCGCTTAGGTCACTCTGGTGGATGTCTTTCAGTCTGTCGCGGTCCATAGGCTTCTCTGTCGCTTCCTTACGTAGAAATATGCAATCGGTTTTAGCTTTGTCGCCTCAAGAATATAAAGCCAATCCAAGCCCCTCGTCAGGCTTGGCATTGCACTACAAGAGGGCGATGGTATCCCCGGCATCGGGCTGCGGCAATCCAAGAGACATATCACAAGGGGATTCGGCCCAAATCTATAGCGAGGCCAGCGCTGACTCCAGGCGAATCAGGCAGGCGGCGAGATATCGAGGGGGGCCCTCAGACTTCATAAATGCAGGGGCAGAACCCGCCAGCAGGGCCCGACGCACCATGGCCAGTTGCCCAAATTGGGTTTCAACTTCGAGCCCAAGGCGTCGGCGAGCCGTGGCGATAGCCCGCACCGGTCGTGCCTGCTTCATTCTTTCTGGAATCGCCCAAAACTGGCGTTCTAGGTAGACCGCATCTTCCAGCCAATGGCCCACGTGCACCTCAGCAAGATCAATCAGAACGACCGACCCCTTGGTGAATTCCCCGCGCGTCATTGCATTGGCCATATGTAAGTCGCCATGCAGCCATTGATCTGCTCTGCGTGCCCGCCACTGTTCGACCAATGGCTGGGAACGGCGCTTGAGTGTCTTCAGTGCAGCTGCCCAGCGTTTGTGGTCAGCAATATGATTGACCTTCACAGATTTCTGTGCATCACTGATCAACTGCTCCCATGGCTCGCGTTTAGGGTCTTGATTGACCTTAAAGGCAGCCGCAGAGGCGTAGAATTTAGCTGCTGCAGCAGCGATGCGTTGCACATGGTTCTCATGCCATCGCAGCGCGAGCGGTCCGGTAGGCAGGCACTCCATGACCAGCCAAGCAAGGTCGTATCCACCTAATTCGCTTCCTGATGCAAAGAGTCGTGGCACAACCAATTCTTCAGACGATTCTTGTAAACGACGCGTCCATATGAGTTCTTGGGGACCAATCGGAAGCTTGATGACAACTTGGTGCGTTCCACTCTCATCTTCATAGACACTCTTGCCTGTGGCGGCGCCTCCACGCTGCCAATCGGCCTTAAACCAATGGATTGGTTTGAGTTTGCCGTGCAGCACTTTATGCAATGCCGGTTCCAGCGAACTGGCAAGCGCGCGCTGATCGCTAGACGCTGGCCCGCTCAAAGATGGTCGCCCTTTGGGCTTTGGTCGCACTGCACACCACTAGATTAAGCTGGCGGGGAGGCGTGGGCAAACCGACTTGCTTGAGGCTGCTTGTCACCTTACTTTCATGGGATGGGAATGGACTTTCGAGCGCTGGTGGTCGATCTGGATGGCACCTTGATGGGACCTGATTCGGCTATTTCTCGGCGCAATCGCCAAGCGATCCAGCGAGCTCGTCAAGCGGGCCTTGAGGTCATTGTTGCCACCGGGCGAACGCCATCTGAGTCAACGCATGCGGTGGAAGCGATTCAGCACAATGATTTGATCATTGGAGCAGGGGGGGCATTGCTGAGCAATGGAGAGGGCCAAACGTTAGAGCGTTTTGTTTTATCCCCTGCAGAAGTTCGATGCATTTCAGAACCCTTGATCCAAGCATGCCACAAGGTTCTTATTCTGAAGGATAAGGCTGCCGTTGGTTATGACTACTTGGCCGTTGGCGAGGCCCCGCTTGATCCTGTGACTGAATGGTGGTTTGATCATCTTCCTACGACTTGCGAGCATGTTACTTCCCTTGACGACGATCCCCATCAAGGTGACTCCATCCGAGTTGGCGCCATCTCTGCCAATACCAATTTGGTCGGAGTCGTTGATGGTTTGCGCAGGCATTATTCGGATGAATTTGAGATTCTCTTCTGGTCGGCCGTGACCCCAGAAGTCGATCAAAAAGGTCTGGGCGAAGGCCAAGGCTCGACACAACTCTTGGAAGTGTTTTCGAAGGGTGTCACTAAATGGAGAATGCTTGAGCATGTGATGCTCAGGCGATCTTGGAACCGCTCACAAATTGCTGCCATAGGGGATGGGCTCAATGACATCGAACTGCTCAAAAATGCTGGCCTAGGGGTCGCTATGGGCAATGCTGAGCAGCATGTACAAGCTGCTTCGGACTATGTCACAGCCTCTTGCGATGCCGATGGTGTTGCCCAGGCGATCGACCTGATATTGGAAGAAAAGTTGACGTCGCCCTCCGCATAAGGGATGGTCGCCGTGTGGAAACTGCATCAAACAGACAAACGTCGGATGCCTTGAATACGGGCAGTGGACTGGTGTATCTCACCTATGCACAGATGATTCTGAAGAGTGCATTGGAATGTGAGCCACCGATTTCGCTGGTCACCGCACCAAGAATTGGCGCCGCCGATTTGGTCTCTGTTACAGAAGAGCCATCAACGCGCAGTATTCTCCAACAACATGACATAGAAGTGCTGGTAGCTCCGGATGCAGCTCGAGCGGTACATTTGGCTTGGAATGAAACACTCGCTGGCCGGAATGTGCTTACCTCGGTGCCCAATTCTCAGCTGTCTACAGCTTGGGATGAGCTTGAGCGAATTGGAAAGACAACCCTTGCTTCGCAAGGTGTGCTGGTCTTGCTGCTTGAAGATGATCATCGTAGTGAACCGCGACTGTGCCCGCGTCAAACAGCGCGTCGTTTTGGCATTCCATGCCTGGAGCCGGGCGATCTTCCTCAGTTGCGGGATTCGATTGAATTTGCTTTGCGACTGAGTCGAGCTGGCAAACAAGTGGTGAGCATTATCTGTCACTCCTCACTGGTTCACTCTGGTGCTTCGGTAGAAGGTCGACCGAATCGTGGGGATGAACCAGAGGTCTTAAGGCAACACGAACGTCGGCGTCGCTGGCGCGGACAAGAGGGCGGCGGGTTAATGCGCGTTGCCAGACGCCTGGAAATTAATAGTGCCTCGGCTTTGCCGAGCCCAGGTGAATTGGCGAATGTCGGATTCATCACCGTTGGTGTGGCTGATCCATCGCTTGACTACCTTGTTGAGATTTTCAATCTCACCGGGCGCGTGCCCATTTTGCAGTTAGGACTGATCGATCCGATTGACCTGCCAGCGATTGGCCGCATCCTCACCCGATGTCAGCAAATCATCGTGCTTGAGCCGCGACCTGGGTGTGTCATGGAGACCATTATCGACGCCGCTGAATCACTACGTGCTCAAGGAAGTAAGCCAGGTCTGATCTGGGGCCGAACGCTCCCACTCGATCGCGATGGGGTCACCCGTCGAATTGCTCCAGATGATGTGGCGCATCCCTCATTGCTCGCCAGGTCAATTGATCACCTCTTGCATGAGATTGGACCGAGTCGCCAAGTAAAGCATCACCTCACACCCACCACACTCGAACCAAGGGCATCACTGCCTCCACGTGGCGAAATTGTCGGCGCCGAAGCTGCATGGACCGCCATTGAATCTCTTGTCATTTCAGCATTCCAGTTGCTCATCGAACGTCCTGGCGAGATTGATCCAACAGCATTGCCCACGGGGCTGGTGATCGATGGGAATCTGAACCAGGGCGATCGGCAGCAGGCTGCTTTTATTGAGCGATGGTCCCACGAATCATTCGTACGACATGGTACGGGTGCCGTGCCACAAGCCGCTCTTGCTGATCGCAATTGCGTCATGCTAATTCTAGAGTCATCCGGCCAGCTTGATCTTGAACGCTTTGCCAATGCGCTCGTGCCTGCAAAGGCGACCGAAGAAACCAAGGTCCTTGTCGGCAACTTAGATGATGCTGCCGCGTTAACTGAAATGATCTCAGAGGGGCTACTTGGCAGTCACCTGACCGTGCTCATTATCCGAGATGGCCCGCCGCCTCGCTTTGATGTACGTCGCATTGAACAAATGTTGGTCGAGATTGATGAGCGCGGCTTTCAACCCTTGCAGAGACTTCGACAGGCAGCTGAAGAGTCATGTCGCATTCGGGCACGCCGCGCCACCGTCACCAGCGAACGAGAGCATCCGGACACCATCGAGCCCTTGGCCTCTGTTTTCTCTGCCCAAGCGGTGCCCGCTGGCCATCGTGCAACCTTTCGCACACGCATTCGACCACTCCTTGAACAAGTTGAAGTAATCCGTATCAGACCACCGGTTCATCGGTTGCGCGAGCTGGGATCAGAGCGACTGCCAACACCCACACCCGTGCACAGCAAAAGTCCTCATTGGCGCATTCATCTTGCAGGCTATCGAGGTGATCCGCCGGGATTGATCGCCCAGATACTCTGTCAGGCGGCCCATGAAATGGGCTATGCCGTTGGTGTTCGATATGAACCCAGCCCGATTGGCGCCGGCCGTCGAGCTTGGGCGCAGCTGATTTTCTCACGGCCTCGTAATGATGGCATCCTTGATCCTGCCACCACGCCCTTCGGAGATGCCGATCTCCTACTTGGTCTTGATCCAATTGAAACTGCTCGAGCGATCGCGCCAGATCGTTCTCTTCGAGTGGCCAGTTGTGATCACACTTATGTCGTTGCCAATACAGGTGAATTTGATGCAGATCACAGGGCGCCCTACCTGGGCGCTCTGGAGAGCTGGCTGAGTGAGACTGCTCGGACCGATATCCGTCTGCTTGAAGATGTGGCATCGCTCGGGCGCAGCTGGTTCTTGACCGATCGTCTGACAGATCTTGTTTTGTTGGGCAGCGCTTTTCAGCTCGGACTTATACCGTTGACTGCGGATGCCATGGAGAGTGCGGTGCGCGCAACGGAGTCGCCACAGTTCGGACGGCTCTTGGAGGCCTTTGTCTTTGGTCGACGATTAGTCGTTCACCGTGATCGAATTGTGAAGCCTCGTTTGCGCACTGAG
>CALCOW010000162.1 GCA_937899935.1 uncultured Phycisphaerae bacterium | reverse complement strand
CCATCATAGGCTCGCCAGTTCGTAGGTCACGCCAGGAGAAGTCAATCTTAACCACAACGAGAACTTCTTGATTAAGGCCTGTTTCCCGCGATTTAGAGATTGTGACGAGTTCGACCCCTGCAATGGTGCCCTCTAAGAGGCTATCTGCTGTTGCCTCAGAGGCGACCTTGTAGGGTGTTCTGGCTTCCATTTCCTTGATCAATGCATCGGTAATCCAAAAGCTGATATTCCGCATATAGGTGTCATTGTTGAATATTGGCACCGCTACCGTTTTGATGTTGGTGGGGAAGGTCGAACTTGTGACGCTGTATCCCTGGGTCGGGTCCTGAGCGCAACTGAGACTTATCAGACAGTTTGTGGTCAGCAGGAGCATGGCCATAGGCCAGCAACAGGTATTAAAATGCAGCCTCATGGGGTTGGGTCTTTCTTCGGCGAGTCATCGGTACTGCCTGATGAATCTTGTGAATCAGCGGCATCTTCAAAGGCCTCGTTGATGGACTCCTCTTCAGCTTCCTTTTCCTTGCGAATTTTCTCTAGTGCCTCTGATTCACGTTTGTGGGCCGCATCAAGATCTTCGATGTTGGCTGCTTCTTCCTCTGTCGTGACCGTTTCCGCTGCCTCGCTTTGCTGTTGGCTGGGTGCTTCGAGAAGGGCTTCCTGATAGATCGAGTAGTCAGGCATTTGCGCCACCACAGCCGCAGGCAGGTTGGGCGTAATTAACGGGATCAAACGGAGGCCGCGTGTTGCAGCGATCGTATTGGGATGTTCAAGAATCATCGTGCGAATCGTATATTCAGCTGAGATAGGATCGTTGATCGCTAAGTACCACTGTGCTGTGGTCAACATTTTCTCAGCTTCAGATTCATTGATACGAAGAATGAGTGCTTGCGCACCTATTCGCTGTGCCTGGGCGGGTGAAATGGCTTCCAGTTGTTCGAGTTGAGCGCGGGCTTCCAGAATACCTACATCATCAAATTCCGGACCTTTGTAGGAGGCAATATTGGCAAAGATCAGTCGTCTTCTCGCTAACGGAATGCTCTCAGAGTGTGGATAGTTTTCAATAAACACTGAATACGTATCAGCGGCCAACTGCATTTCACGGCGGCGATAGTAAAAGTCACCCAAGGCAAGGCCAGCTTGTTCTGCAAGCTGGCTACCTGGTAATCGTTCTTGGACTCTTATAAAAATCTCTTGAGCTTCATCATAGGCCAGCAAGAGACGCATCCCGAGAAATTTGCGACGTACGCCACTGGCAAATATCTTGGCAATTTCGTATTCACGTGTGATGGCCTGTACGAAGGCAGCAGAACTGGGGTGACTTCGTGCGACGAATTCATAGTCGTAAAGAGCGCTGTAATAGCTGCCTTGGGCGACCAATGCATCACCGCGAATCATGTAAGCCTCGGGAATTAATGCGTCGTATGGATAACGCTTAATCCATCTTGTGGCAAGATTTTCGGCACGGAGTGGTTCGCCCGCCGCCAAGGCCTTTCTGGCAGCAGCGAGTTGACCGGTTGGCGTACCCTTTTCTGCTGTTTGGGTTTCTTTCCATCGATCTTCATCAGTTAACGTGTAGGTATCTTGTGCCCCGGCGATGGATACCACGGTATAGATCGCCACGACCAAGAGCCCGTAGGGCATACAACGTCGATGAGCGATATCAGCTTGGGTGGGGCATCTTCCTGACAGGAGCATGGGTGGATGTTACGGTGCTGAAGGCCGCCCCACAATCTGCCTCCAAACAAGAGGGCTCTAAAGGATCAGATGCAGACAGTTCTGGTGTTCAATCCGGTTTCGGGCAAGGGCAAGGCTCAAGCAAATGTCGAGGCGGTATCGAGAGCATTGCAGACGGCCGGACACACCACGACCCTGGTGGAAACGCAGCGATCTGATTCGAAAAGCTGGTTACTGCCCAAACTGGCGGATTGCGATCTTTTGATCGTATGCGGTGGCGATGGGACCGTGTTACTGGTCTTAGACTCGGTCTTGGAAAGTGGCGTACCGATCTATCACATGCCTGAGGGTACCGAGAACCTCTTTGCGCGTGGTTTTGGAATGTCTGCACAGCCAGATAAAGTGGTTGCTGCGGTCAATCGCTTTCGGCAGGTCAAAGTTGATGTTGGCCAAGCCAATGGGCAGCGATTCTTGCTCATGGCCTCCTTGGGTTTTGATGCTGAGGTCGTGCATGACCTCGCGGTACGGCGTGCTGGGTCTATCTCACATCTCAGCTACATACGTCCCATGCTGCGTCAGTTGTTTAGGTGGCGGCCTCCACCTCTACGGGTGGTTATTGATGGCCGGGATCTTCTGGATGTTCATGCTGCTCCAAGTTTGAGCGATTTCGAAGAGCAAGTAAATGGCCAAGTAAGCATGCAGTCATCAACCCGTCGCGGGTTTGTCATCGTGGCCAATAGTCGGTGTTATGCGCTGGGGCTTAATCCAGCGCCACAAGCATCGATACAGGATGGACAGCTCGATGTTGTTTTTGTTCCGGTCCGACGAGCATGGCATGTCTTATGGTGGTTGTTGCTACTTCTTTGCGGTCGTTTTCAACATTCTCGTCGAATCTCAGTCGGCCAAGGTAGGGTCATCGAAATTAGCGCGGCAAGCCGACAGAGGTTTCAGCTTGATGGTGATCCGGCTGAAGACGTTGCAAATGTGGATTGCGATGGCCCCTGGCAGTTAAGTGTTACCGTGAAACACGGGCAGTTATCGGTCATTGTGCCGGCAGACAGCGACAACTTGCCAATTTAGCCACTGCTTTTCGTGAATCGCTGAGGTCATCTCAAGTTGCCTTTGGTCGTCTCCGATGAACTCGGGGCTGCGCGTGCAGCCATCTCTTCGGAAACCACCAGGGGGTCGCCGTGGATCTTGCAACGATAGTCGGATTAGTATTAGGTGTGGCTTGCGTTCTTGCAGCGCTGGTCATTGGCGGTTCATTCATCAGCTACGTGGATCCCGCGTCGCTCATGATTGTGCTAGGTGGCGGTACGGCGGCAACGCTTACCGCATTCCCATTGGCACGCTTCATGAAATTGCCGAAGATCAGTGCCCGGGCGCTGTTTCATAAGTCAATGGATCCAGCCGAGATGGTTGACTCGATCGTTGGGTTGGCAGAAGTCGCGCGACGCGATGGGATCTTGGCATTGGAGAACTCACTCGAAGAGATTGAGGATCCATTCTTGATCAGTGGTATTCAAATGGCTGTTGATGGCACCGATCCGGATGTCATTGAACAAGTCATGGAAGCCGATCTGGAAAACCTTATTGAACGTCACGAAAGTGGAAAGAGCATGCTTGATTCAATGGGCCGGTATGCACCAGCCTTCGGCATG
>CALCOW010000161.1 GCA_937899935.1 uncultured Phycisphaerae bacterium | reverse complement strand
CATCATCCGTGAGCAATCACCACCAAGACCGAGTACCAAGCTCACCAGTATCGATGCGAGCGACGCTTCACAAGTTGCCCAGCTACGAGCAACAAATGTCGATCAGTTGCGAGGCGTCTTGCGCAAAGAACTCGAGTGGATCCCACTAAAAGCCCTGCGTAAAGAGCGAAACGAACGCTATGCCTCTGCCAAAGAGATGGGCGATGACGTCCATCGCTATCTTGCTGGTGATGCACTGGAAGCTGGCCCTGAATCGACAAATTACCGCTTGCGAAAGTTAATCAAGCGCAACAAGGGCCCCGTCGTTGCCGTCGCAATCATCCTTCTTGTACTCGTGCTGGGCATTGTTGCCACCTCTCTTTTTGCAGTGCGCGCGGCCGCCAATGCCAAAGAGGCTGATCGCCAAGCGCAGATTGCTCAAGAGAATGCCACTCAGGCTGAACTTCAAAAGAAAACAGTCACGGCCCAGTATGCGGCGCTGCAAGAGGTGGCCGACCAACTTGAACAGCAGCGCCAGATCGCTGATCTGAGATCAGATGAAGCCAAACAGGCTGCCCAGCGGGCCAAAGAAGATGCAAATCGGGCGACTGTAGAAATGCAGCGAACCCAAATGCTGTTCAATTATTTGAACAACCGGCTCTTCAGCGCCATTGACCCAAGACTTCGTGGTGTAGGCCCAGATCAATTCAGAGCAGAGCAACCATTTATCGAAGTACTCGATCAGGCCATGCAGCATATCGATAAAGACTTTACCAATGAGCCTGAGCTCGAAGCCCGTATTCGCAGCACTATGGGGCGCGCTTATTTCGGATTGGCTCGCTTTGAATCAGCCGCCCAACAAATGACGCGAGCCGTGGCATTACGCCAGGAGGTCAATGGACCAGATCACCCAAAGACACTTTCAATCCAAGCAGCATTGGCCCAAGCCAAAGCAGAACTTGGCGAGAAAGAAGTCGCCGAACAAATGCTTCGCGAGGTTCTCAAGAAACAAATTGAGGCAAATGGCCCCGATGATATTGAAACCATGATGACCGCCAATGGTCTTGCCAGCCTCTTGCATGAGCAGGGACACATAGAAGAGGCAGAGTCAATCTATCGAGCACTGCTCACCGACAAAGAGCCAGGCCAAGAAATAAAGCTACCACCAAATGTGGACCAACGACCAAACCTTCTGCCAAACAACGACCTGCTCAATCCCGAGATGTCTCACCTTGCAGTCGGCAGTGGCTTCAAAGACGAACAAGAGAATCAATCAGTGTTGCAAACCCAGCTCACTGACCAGGTCATGCGACCAAGCATTCGAGCACAGGTGGCGGTGAATCTTGCGATTATGCTCCGCCAACGAGGTGAGCTCGACGAAGCCCGTCAACTTGCAGAAAACGCTTGGAACGAGACAAGGCAACTTGGCGAGACTGACTCGGCGCTGACGGCGGCCAATGAACTCGCAATTATTCACTACACCGCTGGCCGTCTCGACCAAGCGACCGAGATGCTCCAATGGACACTTGAGCAGCAAATGCGCCGCTTGGGAAGAACCCACCCCCACACGATTGATCTTATGAATACCCTCGGCGCGGTCTGTACTGAACAAGGCCAAATGGAACAAGCCGCCGAGTACTTGCAGACTGCAGGCGATGTCATTGACGAAAGATACGGCAATGAAAGTGAAGAGGCACTTGCGAACCTCAACAATCTTGCCGCTTGGTATTACAACAGCGGACAGTACGAGCAAGCGGCACAACGCTTTGAACGTGGCGCCAAACTTAGTGAAAAACTCAACGGCCCAGAAGCCCGAGATACCTATTTCTTAAAACTCAATTGGGCCGTGGCTCTCGATACACTTCAACAAGACCAACGTGCCGAAGCAATGCTCATCGAGCTCGTTGATCAGATCACAACTACGCTTGGCCCTGATGATGCCCTTTCACTCAAGACCAGGCGTGCGTTGGCTGACCTCTATGAGGAGTCAGGACAGTCTGCCAAAGCTGAACCGCTGCTTCGCCAAGTCCTGCAAACACAACAGGCTCAAGCACCAGATCAAATTGAGACACTTATCACCATGCAAGCGCTGGCGCGACTTTTGCGTGAGACAGGCCAATACGAAGAATCCCTCAGCCTCTACGAGCCAGCACTGACGGGCCTGGAAGCTGGCGGCTATCGACCGATCGCAGCGATCGTTCGCGGCGCTTATGGACGCTGCCTCTTTCTCGACGGCCAAGTCGACACCGCTGGTCCAGTTTTAGAACAGGCCTTTAAAGAAGTACAGATGTTCCATGGGCCAGAAAGCCCACGGAGCCAGGACATCGAGTCTTACCTCAGGGATGTCATCGCTGCCCATCGTGAGGCCGGCCAAGATGAACAAGCCCAATCCTACGAGGCGATGTTGGCCAATCATCAGCCTGATACCTCAAAACCAGCGAACAACAACGAGCCTGATTGAAGTACCCTGATGGGTATGTCTCACGGCTCTGACGAAACCCCTACACCAGATCCCGACGCCACGATCCAGAGCAATGTGGGCGATGGCGACAGCGCGAGCATTGGTCTGCGCCATGGGCGTGTTGCTGAAGCGTCAAGGCAAGTACGACGAGGCGATGCCCTACTACGTGGAGGCCCTTGAGACGAAGCGCCGCATACTCGGTAACGAACATCCTTCGACACTTAATGCGAACAACAACATGGGCGTGTTGCTGAAGACTCAAGGCAAGTACGACGAGGCGATGCCCTACTACGTGGAGGCCCTTGAAACGCGCCGTCGGACCTTTGGCCCTGACCATCACCAGACAATGATCGTCACTTATAATTTAGGCCTGCTGCTTTTCGATAAGGGAGAGCATCAAGAGGCAATAAGCTACCTCACTGAAGCCATCGATGGCCTCAGGCGTGCCTTAGGCGACTCCCATCCGATCACCCTGCGAAGCATGGGAACCATGATCAAACTCCACGACGCTTGGCACGAAGCTGAGCCTGACGCTGGCCATGATGCCACGGCCGCCGAATATCGAGCCCAGCTTGAAGATCTGACACCAAAAGACCAAGAGAATGTCACAACGGTTGTACCCTAGGCATCGTGGATCACGCTCAGTCGGACCATCCTGACCACCAAACCCACGACGAATAAGCAAAAAACCGCCCCGAAGAGCCCTGAGGCCAGCCACAGAAAATTTGTGCGTTTTTTGCCATAAATCGTTTCACCTCCAACATGAAATTGACGCTGGTACTAGTGGGTCAGGAAGGCACCACGGTGACCGACCGAAACCCACTCAAAATGACTTTCTTCTCTCTTCTTGATTCTTCTCTCTTCTCGAATTTCTCTTCTCTCTTCTCTCTGTACCCCATGGCCCTCTCAGCCATAGAACAGACAACAACGCCGGCCAGAGGGGCCGGCGTTGTCGTTTAAGCAACCCCCGCATATTTTCCCACCGCCCATCGCCCCAGATCTCCCAGACGCCTGGTGGCCAAGCCCCTACTATGGGATGCATGATTGTCGCCGCCGCTGTGCAAATGGAACCGGTGTTTGGCCAACCTCAGCACAACTTGCAGACCGCAGTTGATCTGATTGAGGCGGGCCCGCCGGCCAACCTCTATGTCTTGCCCGAACTCTTCCACTGCGGCTATGTCTTTACCAGCCAAGAAGAAGCCGCCGCCTTAGCCGAACCGGTCGATGGCCCCACCGTCAGCGCCTTGCAAGAAGTCAGCGCTCAACGCCAATGCACGATCTTTGCCGGCTTCGCTGAACGTGCTGATCAGACGATCTACAACAGCTCAGTCTTGATCGATCAAGGCCAAGTGCTCGGCACCTACCGCAAGATTCACCTCTTTGATAAAGAGACGCTCTGGTTCACCCCCGGCAGCGCCCCCCCACCGGTCTACCAAACCAGCAGCGGACGCCTGGGCCTGATGATCTGCTTTGATTGGATCTTCCCCGAAACAGCTCGTAGCTTAATGCTCAACGGCGCGCAGATTCTCTGCCATAGTGCCAACCTGGTCTTGCAGTGGTGCCAAAAGGCAACGGTCATTCGCTGTGTTGAAAACCACGTCTTTACCGTCTTGGCCAATCGCATCGGTACCGAATCGCGCGGCGGCGACACGCTGACCTTCACCGGCGCGAGCACCATCGTTGATCCCAAGGGACAAGTGCAGGCCGCCGCGCCAGAAACAGAGGCCGCCGTCATTTCTGCTCAAATCGATCCGGCGTTGGCCGATGACAAAACCATTGGTCCATCGAAGATCAACAACCTACTGCATGATCGCAAGCCTGATTTGTATTTTCAGCCGTAGACATGGGCTTGCGATTGGCCGACCACAGAGCACGCAACTGCGCATTTTCACGTGTTGCTGCCACCGCAATGTTTGCCACCAGCCGTTGTCGCATGACGGCTTGGCAAGCGAGCTCTTCAGGGGCCACCCGAAGCACCGGCGCCGAACAGCGCACAGAATGGTGCTGATCATCAACATCTCGGTTGGCATTAAACTCCAACAACCCCCAACCTAGCGGCAGTTCCAGTGGCGCAATCATGCCTGTCGGCGCTGCAATCAACAGTTGATCAGCAAGGCAATAGCGCGTCATCAAAGCAAACTTGGCATGACCATACAGGGCCCGCTCAACTTTCATTAACGCTTGACGCACATGATGTCGCTGCTTATCGGAAACCCAATGCGAATGACGAAAGAGCAGCGACTGATCACCCTGGCTTTGACCAAAGAAGAGCAACGATTGCCCCGCCTCCATGGCCCGCCCTTCTGCCAGCAACTGCCTTCGCTGCCGCAGCAAGCTTTCGGCAGTGCGGCGGTCGCGAATAAAGTCAGCCCGCGACTGCTTGCATTCGATGATGAGGGTCCGACCAGGCTTGGGCCGCCGGGCAAAACCAGCGACATCAGCTCGATAGCGAGAGATGGGACAGCGCACCTCACAGGCCACTGCCGCATAGCCCTGGCCACGGGCATAGACGGCGGCCGAACGCTTGAGTTGATGATGCTGGCGACTTTCCACAACAAGACCCTCCGAATGGTGTAGCTGATCAACCCCCATCATCTCACTTCGGCGGTTTTGGGGGAATCACTCCCAGCTTGGGCGGAACCGACAAAAAACCGCTACCTTGGCCGCCTATGTCTCATCTTTCCCTCGCACTCATCGCCGATGTCTTCTACCAAGATGATGGCCAAGAACGCCTAGTGGCGCGACTTGAGCAAGCCAAAGCGGCTGGCGCCGATCTGGCCGTGCTTCCCGAGTTACCACTGAATGCTTGGTCGGCGGCCACGCAACACCCAATCGATGATGATGCCGAGGCACCTTTGGGCCCGCGCCACCAAATCCAAGCAGAAGCGGCACGGCAAGTTGATATCGGACTGGTCGGCGGCGCGATCGTGCGCGATCCCAACACCAACAAACGCTACAACACCGCTTTGGTTTTCGACCATACTGGAACCTTGTTGGCCACTTACCAGAAAGTTCATATTCCCGAAGAAGAAGGATTCTGGGAATCGAGTCACTATGAACCAGGCACCGCAGCACCACAACGCATTGATGGTTTTTCAATGCCTCTTGGTGTACAGATTTGTTCAGACAACAACCGTCCCCAAGGCTGTCAGTTACTTGGCGCCCAAGGCGCCCAACTGATTGTCTGCCCGCGAGCGACCGAAGCGGCGACCTATCCCATCTGGCGGCCGATCTTTGTCGCCAATGCGCTGACCACCAGTACCTTTGTGGCCTCAGTCAACCGACCGGCCCCCGAGCAAGGGGTGCCTATTGGCGGTCCATCGATCGTGGTTGATCCGCGGGGTCGTATTCTTCTTGAGTCCAATCAGGTGGTTTCCACCATCTCGATCAATCCTGATCTATGCCAGGAGGCAAGGCAAGCCTATCCTGGATACCTTGATATTCGTTGCGATCTCTATGCCGATGCATGGTCAGAGCTCGCCAAGACGAACAACGTCATCAAATCACGCTGGAGCGTGCCTTCACCTCCAGCAAGTTCTGCTTCTTGAGAGGTATTCATGAACACGCACCAGACCCATGAACAAAGAATTCAGTCACTTGAGCGGCAACTGATCCAATCGCGACGGCATCAGCGTTTGCTGGTCGGTGTTGGCGGACTGGCTATGGTCGGCATGGCCACCATGGCTGCAACGCTGCCTCGCAATGCCGATGTCTTACAAGCAACCCGGCTGGAGATCGTCGATCAAAACGGAAGCCTTATGGCGGCCGTTGGCAGTGATCAAAATGGTGGTCGTGTCGACCTCTGGAACGCCTCAGGTGGCAACGTGCTACGCGCTGCCGTCAATGGACATGGTGGAGATATCGCACTTTGGAACAACCTTGGCGCCACGGCGCTCGGTGCGTACACGACCGAATCTGGCGCCACCTTGGGTTTGTGGAACGGACAAGATCAACGTGCCATCACACTGACCTCCTCTGATACCACGGCCAGTATCAGCACCAAGATGGGCGGCCATAGCGCCGAGCTCGCGGCCTCAGATCACTTGGCCATGACTTCGATTGCAAACCCCGGTGGTGCCCGGGCGATGCTCGGCGCCAGCGGGGCGCTCAATTCGGTAGACATGACCCTGCAAGGTCCAGGCGGCACGACGGTCACCATGAGCGCCGCCCACGATCAAGGCAGTATTTCGCTAGGACCATCGCGACTCAGTCCAGCAGCAGCTTTGATTTCAGAAAATGGCACCGCCCGCTTCGAAACACGCCATGAGAATGGTCAACTGACCACCATGATTGGCCATGAAGCAGATGGCGGCATCTTGACCTTAAACCATACTGACGGCCAACATCTCACCGGCATGGCGACCGCTGAAGGCGGCCAACTACAACTCGGCACCAATCAAAATCCGGCTGCCGTAGCGCTGCTCGGATCACCCAATGGTGGACGTCTTGACCTCACCAATGGACAGGCCAATACCGTCTCGACACTGGGGGCCGATGACACCCAAGGTGGCCTACTGCAACTGCGCAACCAAGGCCAACAAATTGCTGCGGCCATGTCAACGGCGAAAGACGCCGGTGCCCTTACGCTGATGGATAAAAGAGGTCAGCGAGCGTTTGCGATGGGCGTAGGCCCTGCAGGCGGCATTATGAACCTGGTCAATGAACGAGGTGTGCCGGTTGTGCTCTTGGGGCAATCCCCAGACAACCAAGGTGGGGCCATCATTGTGAACAATCAAGGTGGCAACCAGGTTGTGGCTATTACCTGCGATGTTGAAAACGCTGGAGCCATTCGCGTGATGGACTCGGAAGCTCAGAAATACAACACACTACTTCCGCGTCGACGACCCGGCATGGGTAGCCCCTAAGCGGTCTTAACCGACAGAAAAAGCGTTAGAGCCCGTACAGATAAACCTTGATCAAATGATCAATGGTCAATGTGAATTCCTGCGCGGACACTGGTCCTGATCTGAGGTACGGTCAAGGTAGCCCGCCGGTCTTCCTGATCGCGGGGGGCGATGGAGGAAGTGGAGAAATGGAATCTGCAAGGAAGCAACCTGCGCTGCGCTTGGTACGACCAAGTGGCTCAGCTGCCATTGGGCAAGTAAACGTTGACAGACTTGGCATCAGCGCCCAGCACCCTGATCCTAAGATCTCAGTTGGCCAAGAAAACTGGGCGGCCGCGCAGCTTTCAAAGAACGATCCTCGATGGGTCCTTGCACTGCGCACCGTGGCAGAACTTAATGGACCCATCTTGCCTGCTGAAAGCCGGCAACGGCTGCTGCGGAATGCTCAAACATTAGGCCTTCGGACCTTTGATGCGAACCTCATTATGGCCGTGGTGCAAGATCGAGCTCGCCGTGGCGAACCGATTGATCAAGCGTGTTGTTCGCTTGACTTCATTACAAAACCCGTTGAGACACGCCGTCCAAAACTGCCTTGGTTTGCCTTGGCCGCTATGGTGCTTGCTGTTGAAGCACTCGGCATCTGGCTGTTGGTGGGACTCTAAGACAAGCCCCTATTCAACATCTTCGCTCAAGTGAATGACACCAGCTTCATCACGGGTGGCCGCGTTAAGCTCAAGCAAGGCTGCTAAGGCCGCCTCTTGTTCAGCTACGGGCGCCGACTTCAACGGCAACCTCAAAGGCTTTGGCGTGATCTGGCCCTTTTTCATCAAGGACCAGATACTGAGGTGTCAATTCATAGACGCGCTGCGCAAGCTGTTGCAGGACTGACTTAAAGTTAGATTGGTGCCCAGAATCTGCTGCGGCATGAATGTGGTCTTTCAGATTGCGTGTGATCAGCTTTTTCGCAGGCTCCAGGCCCCCATCAATGTAGATCGCACCAATCAATGCTTCATACACAGCCGCTAAGACGGACTGCGGTACACCACGCCGACTCACCATTCCCTTGCCCATTCTTAACAGCTGTTCAAGACCCAACTCTTCGGCCACCGCCGCACACTGATTTCGGCTCACGACCAGTGATTTGATCTTGGTCATATCACCTTCAAGAAGATTTGGAAACGACTCGTGTAAGTACTCACAGACAACCAGGCCCAAAACAGCGTCGCCCAGGAACTCAAGACGCTCATTGCTCTCATGCCGCACCTCGACCAAAGAAGCATGCGTGACCGCTCGCTTCAAGAGCTCCTTGTCACGAAATGAGTATTCGAGCAACTCTTCTGCCAATACAATATCTGTCTGGTCCATCCAGATTTTCCTTCACACGGGCAAACCCATTTGGGCTCTGCCACTGGCCTTGGGCTGGCTCCCCTGAACCATACCCACCCTGCCGTGCACGACATCGCACCGGCACCAAGACCATCTGGACGTGCTCTTCAGACACCCACTGGCTCGCAACCCAAGTTCTGTACTTGAGCAGCCCCGTTTCTAGGGGCCTGACCAGGAGGGTCTGAGAAGCTCACTCAGACGATTCTTCTACTGTATCGACTCCATCAGCCAATACATCCTCTGAAATCCAAGGTTCGACAGCTTTCCTTAGGCGATAAATCCTGCTACCCTGCCTCGCCGCTGAGAAAGTGACCCGTGAGCGAGTGGCTCAAAATACGGGCAGGAGCAGTTCGCCATGGCTATGCATTACCCAAGACGAGTAAGCCGAATCAAAAAGGCTCGACAATCCGGCTTCCGGGCACGCATGAAAACCAAGACCGGGCGACGTATTCTCAACCGCAAACGACGGATTGGTCGCAAGCTCTCGTAAACATCACTCAAAGATGATTGAATTTGAGCGATTGACGCGCCGTGGTGCCATGGAGTTACCAGGCTCGAGTCACAATGCAATCAATCACCGACTCAGCTGCCTGTGCTATTGATGTGCCATCGGCATGAAGGGTCCAGTTGGCAAGGGCCTCATAAACTGGTCTTCGATCGGCAAGCACTGCCGCCACTTCATCGATCACATCAGCACCAGTAAGACTCGGGCGATCATCGCCGTCGGCTCGCGCCTGACGAAGTCGATTGGTCAATGTTTCTAAGGAACAATCCAAATACAGCAGGACCGCCTGGCCGGCCGTTTGCGCGGCTTCGATACGACGCCTCGCCTGAGGAATCATAGGAACGCCTCCACCAAGCGAGATAATTTGATCACTGCCCTGCAACACTTGTTCAAGAATTTGTACTTCCGCTTCCCGCCAAGCCTGCTCCCCAAGCACAGACCACACCTCTGTCACCGTTGCTTGGTCAAACAAATCAAGCACCAGTGCATCCATATCAACAAGCGGACGACCAAGGCTTCGAGCCACAATCCGACCTATTGAAGTCTTGCCGCTTCCACGTGGACCTGTCAGCAAAATATTCATCGCGACAACATTCCCTCGGTGCAATAGGAATCTGATTTGCCTACAGGCGAAGGTTGCTCGACCTATTCCATCGAGCGCCCATGTAACTGGACCGAAATGGTGTCGATTGACACGCCCATGGTCTGCTCTATCTGCTCCAGTACTTCTGATCGAACCCGACTGAGCAGTGCACGCCCGAGATCATCAGGCACGTCTTCGAGTGACGAATCACGCCCTTCCACCTTCAGATGCACATGCTCGCTGATATCAGCGTCATAACGACATCCACCGTCGCTCATCGGTAATCTTTGGACCAAACCCGCTTCGTAGAGCGAATCCAGGGTGTTGTATACGGTTGCTAAACTCAATCGCGGCATTTGTGGTCTGACCTGGTCATACAGCTGCTTGGCCGTTGGATGACTTCGCATGGCACGCAAGGTTGAATAGATGGCCTCTCGCTGACGCGTCCATCGTCCTGCGGTGCTCGGCAAAGAAGAATGTCTGTTCATATGATCCATCGGCCTCCACAACGGACTGCTCACCACTGTTGGCAGCCTCCCTTTGATCCAACCACTATTATTATCTGAGATAATGTACCAAACCAGACCTTTTTGCCTGCTACGTAAAAGAGACTTCCCCCAACCATGGACCAAAAAACGCTACATGGCCCAGGTCAGATCAAAATTGATGCCCTTAAGGGACATCGGATAGGCATCATTGGATTTGGCAACCAGGGACGCGCCCACGCACTGAACTTGCGAGACAGTGGATTGGATGTCCATGTTGGTACCCGCCCACAGTCCGTCGGTGGCGATCAAGCAAAGGAACTCGGTTTTTCAGTCACCGGTATCTCAGAGGCGGTTGCGGCCAGTGACTTATCGATCATCTCACTTCCAGATCCAGTGCATCAAGAAGTATTCGAAGAGTCGATTGAGCCGGCACTCCAAAGTGGATCGGTGATTGGTTTTCTTCATGGTTTTTCTGTGCACTTCAAATTGGTCAAGGCAGCAAAAGACATAGGCGTGGTCATGGTGGCACCAAAGGGACCCGGTGTTGCCCTGCGCATGCGATTCGAAGAGGGTCTGGGATTGCCCTGTTTGATGGCGGTCGATCAGGAAAATCCATCAGGCACTGCTCGGGAGATGGCGCTGGCATGGGCTGCAGGATTGGGGGCTGCCAACGCAGCTGTTATTGAGACCACTTTTGCGATTGAAGCTGAAACAGATCTTTTTGGTGAGCAAGCCGTGCTCTGTGGTGGCTTGGCGGCTTTGTTACAAGCTGGTTTTGAGACCCTGGTCCGTGCTGGCTACCCACCCGAAATTGCCTATCTCGAATGCTGTCAAGAAATCAAGCAAATTGCCGATCTGGTCTTTGAAAGAGGAATGACCGGCATGCTCACGGCAATCAGCACAACGGCAGAATTTGGGCTCATCACAGGACATGAAGCAGTCACCAAGAAACAACTTCAGCCAGCCATGCAGGAATTGCTTAGTGCCGTTCAAGACGGAAGCTTCGCCGATGCAATGCAACAACAACATTCTGATGGCAGCGCCGCCCTCCATGATCATCGCCAAAAAGTCGCTTCCAGCGCTTTGGAAGAAGCAGGCAAAACTGTTCGCAGTTGGATGCCTTGGTTGGATCACACCGCGCCAACGAATCAGCCTCGCGTTACTGGCCAAGATTCAACAACCACATCAAACAACAGGTCTTCCTGAAATACCTATACCGTGACCATAGTCGACGCCATCATTCTCGGAATCGTCGAGGGTATTACTGAATACCTACCGATTAGTTCCACCGGTCACCTGATCATCGTGTCCAGACTGTTGGGACTCAGTGACACAGGGCCGGCCAAAGAGGCCGTTGACACGTATGTCATTGCCATTCAGGGCGGCGCCATCTTGGCGGTGATATTGCTTTACTGGCCACGACTTGTACAAATGGTCAATGGATTACGTGGGCGCGATCGAGCTGGCGCCAAACTCATCGTGAATCTACTCATTGCCTTTATACCTGCGGCCATTGTGGGCGTCCTCCTTGCCAGCATCATTGAACATTGGCTCTTCCGCACCACCCCGGTGTTGCTCGCGTTGGGTCTCGGC
>CALCOW010000160.1 GCA_937899935.1 uncultured Phycisphaerae bacterium | reverse complement strand
TCCAATGCCTCCAATAAGTGCAAATTGCTGTAAAGCAGTGACACTTGCCTGGCTAATTGCCAGGATGCCAATAATTGAACTAACAGAAGCGACAAAGATAGGTCGCTTAACAGCCGAAGTTGAAAGTGCCGCTGCTTGCGTTGCCGACTGCTTGACGGCTCTGAAGCGATCATAACTGGATAGAAAGTGAATGCAGTAGTCAATTCCAAGCCCAGTGATCAGTGCACCGATGACGGCAGTTAACGGTGTAAGATTCGGCGCCATGAGACCATAAACGCCAAAGGCAATCACAATCGCGCCAGCCACAGGCAAGATCGCGACAAGAAATATCAGAAAATGTCGGTACACGAGCAGGAATAAAAGCTGCACGAAAAGAATTGAGAAGACAATACTAATGATGAGGTCAGATCGCACGGCACTCTGGCTAGCAGCCGCGATGGCATATCCGCCAGTCAATTCGATCTCAAGTCCATCATGATTAACGCTCGTTGCAATTGATCTGATTGTTGAGGTAAAATTACTAGCAAATGACAAGTCATTAGAAGGTTCGGAACCGGTCAAGCGTATGAGAAGATGTTTGCCGTCCGCTGAAATCTGAGCATCCAGGCCAGGGTACTGTTGGAATGGTGATTGGACTGGTATCGAGGCTTCGAAAACAAGTGTTCGAAGCTGCAGCGGATCGTTGATGGACTCGGCGAGCAGTTGCTCGGCCCCCGGGCCCGGTGCCGCAGCCAAACGGGCGAGGCGATCAAATTGACGGCGCATTGCTGCTGGTGTTAATAACGTACTTAATTGTTCTCTCTGTAGTTGATTAAGATAGTGATACGCAGCAGGCGCCATCACTTCGTTTATGTAGGCAGCAGTATCTTGTTGATCTGATGATGAAACAACAAAAGAAGTTACCATTTGTCGAGCAAGTGCATCATCTGCAATAGCAGCTCGCAAGCGATCCGCATATGGCAGCAGCATCTGGTCGATATTATTTCGAATGTCTTGCCCTGAATGTGAAGGCACGGACTCTGGAACACTCACCAGAATCATGAGTTCATCAATATTTGGAAAACGAGTCAGAACACGGCCAAGTGCATTGGCAGCAGGCGCATTGCTTGAGATGAGTTGATCAAGCGTTGCTGATGGACGGAGGCGTGTCAGGCTGACGATACCAGCGGCTATCAAAATCGCCCATATAAACGTTGTCAGCCACGGGTGCCGAACGTTCCAGAATGGAGTTGAAACAGGGCGTTCGTTGGAGGGCAGTGTCATTTGATCTGAATGGCCTGTCGTGGTGGTTGGAATGCGGTTTCAGGAAGGCGTTGATTAAGCATGACATCTTCGAATCGAAGGTCTACTTGTCCTAGGTTTGAAGTAGCTATAAGGCGCAATGGCCAAGGGCGATCATCAATGAGTGTCCAGTCACTTAGAGAAACAGACATGATGATGTTGCCATTTTGATCGATGCGATAGAATCGTCGGCATGTACGAGTGCGCTTATCAATAACAAGATAGTCGCCGGGCTCAAATCCAAGCGGTGCCGAGCCTAATTGTTTGGGGCCAAGCGTGACAGATCGTAAATTGCTTCGCACTATGTCATATGAATGGTCAAGCATCTGATTTAGGTTTAACCAGCTCCACAGGCTTTCAAAGTCCAAAGACTCTTCGCTCTTGTGTTCTTTGAGTTGACTTGATGCGGCGACCCAATTGGCTTCAGGTGTTACGATTAGATCAAATGCGTTGCGCCCGAACTTCCAGGTTTGAATCCGAAAATGTCCAGGCAGCGAGGCAGCGACTGCGCCATCAAGACGAAGTTTCTTTTTCGTTTCAGAAATCATCGTCATACGACATGCTGCAGAAAAAGTCTGGATCCGATCATATGACAACATTGTTGCTAAGGCAGCATCTTGGCCTTCCCAGGAATATTGCGGAAGCGCAGTGCGACAAGCGCTCAGGGTGACTGTTGCAAAGAGAGAAACAACAAAAAGTGCGTATGGAACTACTCGCACGCCGCAGGGACCTCCCGACGAAGTATTT
>CALCOW010000159.1 GCA_937899935.1 uncultured Phycisphaerae bacterium | reverse complement strand
TAATGAGTGGATAGAGATGGGGTTACAGGACTGGGATATAAGTCGCGACGCTCCCTATTTTGGTTTTAAAATTCCTGACAAGCCAGAAAAATACTTTTATGTTTGGCTCGATGCTCCGATTGGCTACATAGCGAGTTTCCAAACTTTTTGTGATCAGAGCGAGTACAGCTTTGATGAGTACTGGAATCAAAATAGCTGAGCCACCAATACCAAGAATGCCACCCAGCAATCCGGCTGCCGTTCCTAACAATAAGTATCCAATCAACTCAATGATCATGTTTCTGCAGACTAAGTATTGATTCACTCACTTGCAAACGGGATCTTCATCCCTTAACTCGCGCCTTCATCTAAGGAACGTCCAGTTTTTCGTGGCCCAAACAGAAGTAAAACTACAGCAATCAGCCCAGTTATAGCCATTGTCGTGAAAGCTGCTTCAAACCAATAATCAGATTGCCGAAACAGGCTGCTTACTCCAAAAACAATCTGCCCACAAAACGCTGCTGCAATGTGACCGATACCGTCTGTCAATGAAATGCCAGTCGCTCGCCCCCAAATTGGAAAAGCTTCTGCCGTGTAGGTGTACATGACAGGTATAAACATTGCGATGGTCGTGCTGGCAGCAAAACCGCAAATCATGATCAACCATGTTGAAGGTACCCAACCAACAAGAATTAAGCAGAACGACCACACCAGTGCAATAATCGCGGCCAACCATTTTCGTTCGATGCGATCACTCATAAAGACAGCAGCAACGGCCCCTACAATAAAACCAAAAGACGTGACCCCTTGCACCAGAAAGGCCGTTGGCAGACCTATTCCCTTCTTGACGTACAGCTCCGCCGTGAGCGTCAACCACGCATAGTTACCGATATAGTAAAAACTCCATATAGCGGCGAACAAAATCAAGCACATCAGATACGGTGGCTTAAACAAATTCCACCATGACTGTTGAACCGTACCTAAGTCCAAACTTTTTTCCGGTGGTGGAAGTGGCTTCTTGAGTCGACGCGTCGCACATTGCTCAGCCTTCTCAATAATGAGTTGAGCTTCTTTGATACGACCACGTGCCAGCAACCATCGAGGCGTCTCATCCATATGACGACGCATAAAAAAGACGATTACAGCGACCACGCCACCAATAATAAACAAGGCTCTCCAACCCCACTCGAAGTTCGGGATCAAAGCCATGGAAATAAAAGGTACAACCGCAAACCCAACAAAACCACACCCAACGCCAAGCGCTGTGACATGACCACGAATACGTCGCGGTGCCATTTCGCTGAGGTAGGAGGTTGCTCCAGAAATTTCCGCCCCAATACCCATGCCTGAAAGAAGTCGCCACCCCACCAACCACCAGACATTCGGACTCGTCGCTGACAAGATAGAACCAGCTGAAAAGAGTGATATTGAGATATAGAGAGCAACCCGGCGGCCATATCGATCAGCAATGCGTCCGTCTATAAACTCACCAATTACATATCCAACCAAACTCGATGTGATGGTCCACGCAAGAATCGATTCTGACAAATCCCACTGAACTTGTAATTTCGGGATTGCGGCGCCAATTGTGATGATGTCAAAAAAGCAAAAAAAGAAACCCGCACCAATGAGTACCAAAATACGCCTGCGATAAGGCCAGATCGGTATCCGGTCCAGGCGTGCCAGTAACTCTTCATTTTTACTCAACTCAATAGCCATCTTCTGTAAACAAACTCCTGTCAGTTATCTGGGCACTTTAGCATTAACCGACGTATCCAATTGGCTATATACTTCACGTCTATTCTCTTTATGAGGCGACGGAAACCAATGGACTCACATCAAGGAATCACGCAATCAGACGCTTCAAGTTCATCTCAAGGTGATTTGGCTGCCAATGACATTACAACAAATTCCTTGGACCTTTCTTCGCCGGCCCTCTATCAAGGTCGGGATGTTTCATGGCTGCGGTTTAACGAGCGAGTGCTTGCTGAGGCTGTAGATTCTTCGACTCCTTTGTTAGAGCGCGTTAAATTCCTGTCGATTAGTCTATCGAATCTCAATGAGTTCTTTATGAAGCGCATTGCGCTCCTACGGAAACGTATGGAGGCTGATGTAGATCGTGTCTCCCATGATGGACTGACCGTTCGGGAACAGATTGAAGCCATTCGACCGATTGTCGAAACCCTACAGAGAAATCAGGAGTCATGCTGGTCGGAACAGTTACGTCCTAAGCTTGCTAGTGAAGGCGTACATCTCATTAGCTATGATCAATTGGAAGCCGGTGAGCGCAATAGAATTAGCACATGGTGTCATGCAAATGTCTTTCCGATTCTTACCCCACTTGCGGTAGATCCAGGTCATCGATTCCCCTTTATCTCAAATCTCTCTCATAATTTGGGGGTACTTCTTTCACAAACCGGTCGAAGTGAACGTCTCTTTGCACGATTAAAAATTCCCGATTCGTTGCCGCGACTGATTGCCATTCGCAGAGACGGTCAGATTGGCGAGATCAAAGATGCCAAGGAAGCCCGAATTCTGACTATTGAAGAGGTCATCCGCCACAATCTTGGTCTGGTGTTTCCTGGCCTGGACGTTGTTGACCTCATGTCATTTCGAGTCACAAGAGGCGTTGGACTTGACATGGATGATGACGAAGTTGAAGACTTGCTTGAGTCTGTTGAGGCCTCACTTCGCATCAGACGACTCGCCGAACCAGTCCGTCTAGAAACGAGATCGCACTCTTCAAACTCGATCATGAAGCTTCTCCAAGAAGAACTAGAACTCGAAAACACCGACGTCTATATCTACGACGGCCCTTCAGAAGAGACGCTGGACGAGTTGTACTCTATTGATCGCCCTGATCTGAAGGAGAATCACTGGCGTCCAACACTACCGCCACGACTCAGAAGTGATGGAGATAATATTTTTGCAACGATTCGTGAGCGGGATATTCTTGTTAATCACCCGTATGAATCGTTCACTGCTTCGATCGAACGCTTCATTGCTGCCGCCGCGAGCGACCCCCATGTCTTAGCCATTAAGCAAACGCTGTATCGAACATCTGCTGACTCACCATTTATCAGCAGCCTCATCAAAGCGGCACAGGATGGCAAGCAAGTCGCCTGCTTAGTTGAACTACGCGCAAGGTTTGATGAGGACAAAAACGTTCACCTTGCAAGGCAACTCGAAAAGAATGGCGTCCACGTTGCTTACGGAGTGGTCGGCCTTAAGATTCATAGCAAATGTTCACTGGTGGTGCGGCGAGAACAAGACGGCCTCCAGTGCTATGCCCATGTGGGTACTGGCAATTACCATCCAGGAACAGCGCAACTTTATACAGATCTTGGGTTGCTCACGTGTGACCAGAAAATAACTGACGACATCGTTAGTGTTTTCAACTATCTCACAGGCCGATCTCTCAATCGACACTATCACAAGATCTTGGTTGCACCCGTGACCATGCGTGATGAATTCTATAGTCTGATCGATGCCGAGATGATGCATGCAAAGGCCGGCCGCCCTGCCCGCATCATCGCCAAGATGAACCAATTGGAAGATATTGGAATCATCCAGCGGCTTTATGCCGCTTCCCAAGCCGGGGTTAAGATCACGCTCATCGTCCGAGGTTTCTGCTGCCTGAGAGCTGGAATTCCTGGTTTATCAGAAAACATCCAGGTTCTTTCCATCATAGGCAGGTTCTTAGAGCATGCTCGGATCTTCCATTTCAGCGCTGGAAAAGAACAACCACTCGATGGGCATTGGTTCATAGGCTCCGCAGACTGGATGTCTCGAAATTTGAGTAATCGGGTTGAGGTCATCACCCCAGTAGAGGATCAAGCCGCACGACAAAGACTTTTACGGATCCTTGAGGTCTCTGCTGCCGATCGACGGGACTCATGGGAGATGAAGAGTGACGGTATTTATATCAAACGAACACCAAATGACGGCTCAGAAGATGGATCCCCTGAATGGGTTGGATCCTTCGAGGCCCTATGTCAGGACGCCATAACGGCCTCTGATACTGCAAAGCGACTGGCTGATCCTGAGATAACCGTCAATCCCCTTGACCACCCAAGGGGATAAAGTAGATATGCTTTAGGGTAGCAGTCTCGCTACGTCTCCTGCGGATCACTTCATGTCGCACGTGCTTAAACCAAGCAAACATCACCACGCAAGAATCGCTGAGCTTCATGCACTTGCAGAACGTCACCGTGGCTCCCTACGCGCCTGGTTGTTCTGGTTCATTGGTGCTTTGTTTTACTTCTTTGAGTTTTTCCTTCGTGACATGGGCAGCACTATTGAGGCACAACTTCAAGGTGAGTTCAAGGCCTCCTCAGGCGAAATGAGTTTCACCTGGGCCATGTATTTGTGGGCCTATGCTCCTATGCAGCTTGTGGTCGGCGGCTTACTGGATCGATATGGGTCTAAGTATCTCCTTCCTATGGCAGCACTGCTCTGTGCGATTGGCTGCCTACTTATGGCACTCGCACATGATCTCACCACGCTCGGATTTGCCCGAGCATTTATTGGTGTTGGATCAGCCTTTGCCTTTGTTGGAGCCATCTATGTGTGCAGCGTCTGGTTTTCACCAGCACGCATGGGATTGCTCGTTGGCATGACGGTCGCCCTGGGAAGTGTTGGTGGCATTGTTGCACAAACACCAATGGTGTTCTTTGAAGATGCCATTGGCTGGCGCAATGTTGCGTTTGCCTGTGCCATTCTGTCTGCGGGGTTGGCCACCTTAATCTACTTTGTAATTCCAAGAAGACCGGAATGGTTTACCGTTCTCTTCTTGCAGGGGCCACACAGTTTTCGAGAGTTGTTAATTGGGTTGCGAAAGGTCGCATTGAACCCGCAAATCTGGATGATTGGACTTGTAGCCGGAGCACTCTGGCTACCTATATCAGTCCTTGCTTCACTTTGGGGCACGCAGTTCCTTGTGAATCTACTGGGCATCACAAAACAGCTTGCAGCAAGCGGGATGATTTCGTTTTTCATCGGTTTTATTATTGGTGGTCCGTGTGCCGGGTCTATTTCTGATCGCACCCATCGCCGCCGCCTCCCGGCTCAGATTGGCCTCATAGGTTCCATCGTGTGTGTTCTCGCTATTGTCTTCTTCGGCGTGAATCTACTTGTGGGTGGCACATTTATCATGCTCTTTGTACTCGGCCTTTTCGCAGGTACACAGGTCATTCAATTTGCACACGCCATTGAAGTTTGTCCCAGTCGCTTTCGTGCCACATCAGTCGCATTCACCAATTTCATTGTCATGATGATTGGTGCATTTATGATGTGGGGTTTCGGTGAGTTACTGTCGGCGGTCTCAGAACCCTCGAACAACAGTCACCTCACCGGAAGTCAGACGGTGGGAGAGATACCCATCAGCAGTTGGAAGATCGCGATGCTGCTGATTCCTGCTTTTCTTGTCTTTGCACTGATCATCTCTTTCTTCATACGAGAGACCTTTGGCCATTCTGGCGAAGACGCAGAAAACGAAACTGGGCAACCAGTCTTGCATCATGCCAAGACTGGCCATTCTGAAGAATCGTAGGCACCTCAATCTTCATCTATATAGCTAGCAAGCATCTGAGAGTGGATTCTGCCATTTCTATCTTGCGTTGATGGCACTTAGCGTTTTCAATGAATACTCAAAGACACGGTCAGGGGCGCGCTGGCAGTGCTAATCATGGAGTGGAGAACTAGGGATGTTGAGAAACATGATCCGATCTATGACTGCAGTCATAGTCACGTCTATCACGTGGACAAACGCTGCCAACTCACAAGTTGTCGTTTTCGACAGTATGGCTAATCCTAGCAACCACTTTCTTAATCAAGGTGGTGCGACTTGGGGTGATGCACTCACCTTGGTTGGTACTGAACGTCAGGTCCAGCAGCTCGATGTGGTGGCGTGGAATCACGGTGACTATGTCGTCACAACCGATATGACTGCTGAGCTTTGGGCTGGTGGCGTGGGCTCCGCCCCAAGTTCTTTGCTTTGGCAAACAACAAACACAAACATAAGTCTGCCTGTTGGTAGCACTGAAGTATCGTTTAATGTCCCCGATGTTGTTGTACCGGATGACATCACTTTTGTGATTCGCTTTACAAACACCTCTGGACTTGGTGGCTTCAGTCCTACGATGGGTATTGCCTATGGAAACCCACCATTTATTGGCAGCAGCGGAAACTTTACATGGTGGTACAACCCCAATGGAACCGCCTACCCTGGCTGGAACACGATGTCATTTGGTTTTGTCACCAATAACTTCATGGCCAGAGTCCATGCCGTCCAAGCACCTCCAACAGGAGCTTGTTGTTTTTGGGTTGGTGACGCCGATTTCACTGGTGGACCAACCAACAATAATTGGGCCTGTGATGTTATGACAGAAGGCGAATGCCTACTGCGACCACAGTCAACCTATCTGGGAGACGGAGTCACTTGCGCCAATGCCATATGTCCGGCGGTTGGCTGCTGCTGCTATATCGCACCTGGCGATCTCTTTTGGTCTCAGACGATCGTCTCAGCAAGTGAGTGCGCTGAATTGCCATCATCTGTCTTTGCTGGCATCGGCGCTTCGTGCGAAAATACAGTTTGTGATACACAAGGTGCCTGCTGCTACTTTGACAGAACATTAGGTGACTTTAGCTGTATCGATGTCACCGAAGAGATTTGTTTCGGTCTCGATCAGAGCACCTATCTCGGCAATGGATCTCTTTGTTCAACGGCAGATTGTTGCGGCCCCTGTGTTGATCCTCCTGATGACATGATCGCTTGGTGGCCACTAGATGATGATCCTGTTTCATCTCCTGGCATCGCCGCCGAAATGATCAATGCCCTCAACGGGACGCCCTTTAATCTCACACAAGGACAGACTGGAAAAGTCCGTGAGAGTTTTAGATTCAATGGTGTCGATAGTGTCGTCCGCGCCTTTCATGCCATCGATATTGGAGCGAAGCAAGACTTTTCGATCGATGCATGGATCTATATGGATAGTTATACGAGTAAAGAAAATCCAATTGTCGATGATCGTGACCCGAACCATGTGGGCTACTACTTCTTTGTTCACGATGCACATTTGGGTTTAGAACTTGGCGATGGCTTGGGTACCCCTGGCTATACCTCCATTTGCTGCTCGGGGCCCCTGGTTGGAACCATGGGTTGGCATCATGTTGCGGTTACCGTCGATCGAGATAATTCAGATGGCGTTACGTTTTATGTTGATGGCGTGGCCCACCCAACGAACTATGATCCAACTGAAGAGTTGGGATCACTGTCAAATGGTGAACCCACATTAATTGGGCATGCTATGTTGCCATATACTGCTGGAATCATTCCAAAGTTTCTTGGTCGAATTGATGAAGAAGAGATATTTCACCGTGTGCTTGAGCCAGCAGAAGTTGCCGGATTAGCTCAGGCAGGTTGCGCTGGCAAATGCAAGGATCAATGTGCCCTTCCAGCGGTCACGCCATTTTGCTATGGCGATTCATCGAAGACCGTCACGATCACCCTCTGTAATGACGGTGTCACAGACCACCTCTACCTTGTTGATTTTCAGGGTCTCCCTGCTGGTGCTGGGTGTGGCAACAATGGCCCAACAACCTTTACGCCATCTGGGCCATTACCGATTCTGGTGGCCGCCCAACAATGCGAAGATATCATTGTTGAAATTGACCGACCGCAGGATCTCAATAGTCTTGGTGATACTGCGTGCTGGCAAATGACCGTCTTGAATTTGGATACTGGCGCTGTCAACAGCTGTGAAGGAAAACTCGTTCATCGCGGCTGGATTTGCATTGAAAAAGAACCCAAGCCCGCGACGCCAGCTGTGGGCGTTGTCATTGATGATGACGTGGTGGTCAGCAATGATGGCAAGGGCGAAGTTGAGATATTGCCTTATCGATTTATTGCCTATGGCAATGACGGCGAACCAAGTGGTGCGATCCGTCTCAATGACCAAGAAACCGGCCAACCTGCTTTTGGAGAGGTTGTGTTAAAACCAGGACAGTCAATCGAACTACCTATTCGTGTTGAAATGATCGAGCACCTGCCTCTTGAATTTGTTCAGGTGCATCTCGAATCGATGAGTCCAACTGACGAGGCGCCCCCAGAGATATTGGCTTGGAACATCCGAAGTGCTTTGACTGAACGCCCAACATTGGATGGCGATGCAACTGGAGATGGTACGGTTGATATCGAAGACTTTACTCAACTTCTCATCCAGTGGGGATCATGTGAGGAGCCATGTCAATTGGACTTCGCTTGCACTGCTGACTTTGATGAAAATTGTTTTGTTGACGTAAATGACTTTACCATTCTACTTGTGAATTTCGGATCAACTCTTGAGTAGCTAGACCTCTTCAAGAGTGGTTCGCTGGATAGAGAACATTTTATATGTCCAGAGAAAAACAAATGTTGATCACGGGATGCAACCGTGGTCTTGGCCATGGCATTGCCTCTATTGCGATTGAAAAAGGCTATCGCCTGATCGCTCTTGGACGAACCGAGCCAACCGACTTACTCAAGAGCGGCAAAGTGATGTTTACGGAGATTGACTTTGCCGCTCTCGACACCATTGCTGAAAAAACCAGAGCAGCGTTAAGCGAGACAAATCACCTCGACATGGTCATTCTTAATGCTGGCATTCTAGGAACACTCGCTCGTCTATCAGAGGTTGATATCGCGGACCTTAAGATGACCATGGATGTCAATGTGTGGTCAAACAAGATACTGCTTGAAACATTATTCGATTTGCAGATTCGTGTTGATCGTGTGTTGGCTATCTCCTCTGGCGCCGCCGTGAGTGGGCATCGCGGCTGGGCTGGCTATGGCCTCTCGAAAGCAACCTTTGTGATGCTCATCAAACTCTTTGCCAATGAACATCCTGAAACTCATTTCTTGTCATTGGCGCCAGGACTGATTGAGACAGACATGCAATCGACCATCCGTGCGTTGA
>CALCOW010000158.1 GCA_937899935.1 uncultured Phycisphaerae bacterium | reverse complement strand
AGATGAAGAGGGGGCACCTCTGGAAATAGGAGAGCCGGCTGAGGTACTTGAGCCGTATGTGGGCAGTTACAAAGCTAACTTTGGACCTTACGTTAATGCCGACTTTGTCGTCTCAGAGATGGAAGGGAAGTTGTACGTCGATGTGCCTGGTCAGATGAATTTTGAATTGGAGGCGCCAGATGATCAAGGCCGCCGCTACTTTTCCATTACACAAGAGATCTTTGTGACATTCGATGAGAATGACAAGGGTGATGTCGTGGCTTTGCGTATGCACCAGAATGGCCTTGCATTCGATATGCCTAGAGAAGGCGTGACCTTGTTACCAGAAATTCCAATTTCTCAACTAGAGCCTTATCTGGGGACCTATGAAGGAACTGGCGAAGTTGAAGGCACTGTTTTTACGGTCCTGATTCAGAACGCACGACTTGCCGTTGATGTGCCTGGACAGATGATCTATGAGTTAAACCCACCAGATGCGTCAGGGAGCAGGGCTTTTCGGGTGAAGGAAGATATTGGTGTCGTTTTCAAGTCAGGCGAGGCGCCAAACTCAATGGTGATGCTGCTGAAGCAGGATGGGGAGACAAGAGAATTTGATCGCACCAAAACGACTGAAAGCCAGGCGCTTCCAACGCTGGCAGAGCTCGATCGAATGAGGGGTACTATGAAGCGAGGGGAGAACTTAGCTCGCAATGGTGTCGTTGCTATGCAATGGACACTCCATTTGAAGCAATCAGGTGTCAGTGGTGCCGTCAAGCAATGGCTTGCGGGAACTGATCGGGCTCGGACTGATATCGATTTTGGGGTCTTTGGCTCTATTGAATCGGCGGTCGATGGGAATACGGCGTCAGAGCGTTCGAGTTTTGAGGAATTCAAAGAAATGTCTGGCCGGATGTTGCGACAAGCCCAACAAAGTCATCCAGGTTTCTTTCTGGGCAACTGGCATGACTTTTTTGAAAAGATCACCGTGATTCGAAGGGCCGTAGTAGAAGATCAGCCTGCTATTTTGATCTTGCTTGAAAATGAGGGGGCGCCTTCGGTTGAATGCTATGTTGATTCCAATAATGGCGATGTTCTCAAGTGGGACACCGTCTCGATTCAATCAGGCATTGGGGAGTTTCCAGTGACGGTTCGAATGGAAGACTACCGAGAGATACGAGGTTTAAGAATTCCTCACATAATGACAACGCAAACAGTTGAAGCAGGGGACATGATCATGAGCTTGCAAGATGTAAAAACCAATCTCAAGATTGGGAACGGTATCTTTCAGTTGTCACCACCGGTTGAAGAGCAAGCGACACCATAGGAGTGGCGTACTGGGGTGGAGATGGGAACCTCTATTGAATTGGATCAAACAACGGGTTGATTTGGGATACTTCCCAACACCAGTCTTTGATGCTGCCAGACTGCGTGCTGGACTTTGGATCAAAGATGATGGCTGTTGTCATCAGCTCGTGGCAGGGAACAAAGTGCGAAAATTGGAGTACCTGCTCGCTCAAGGGCCAGGTCCAGTTGCCACGATGGGCGCCGTTGGATCACACCACATCTTGGCCACAGCCGTGCATGGTGCTCGTCTGGGCCGTTCAGTGACAGCGGTTGTCTTTGGTCGGCCCTTTGATCTGCATGCGGCCGAGGTACTGAGGGCGACCTTACCCCTCGCTTCACTAGAAATGGCCAGGAACCACACGGAGGCATCAAAGAAACTAAGACGTTTGGCTGGCCAGTCCACCGTCATACCTGCAGGCGGATCCAGCGTCATCGGTGTCTTGGGATTTGTTGCAGCGGGTCTTGAATTGGCTCAACAGATTCGCCGTGGCTTGTGTCCTGAGCCAAGGAAGTGTTATGTGCCACTGGGAACCGCAGGTACGGCGGTTGGTTTGGCTCTGGGCTTTCGGGCCGCTGGTCTGGAGACCCGTGTGATTGGTGTTCGTGTTGTTCCAGAGGCATGGCTGACACTTCAGCAAGTAGAGCAACTTGCAAAAGAAACATCCCGTTTTGCTCAAATTGAGTATGTGATTCCTGAGATTGACAATAGGTTTCTGGGCGCCGGATATGGTCATGTTACGGCGATGGCAAAGCGCAGTGTTGCTCTGGCGATTGGTAGTGGCTTATCGCTGGAGGGAACTTACACCGGCAAAGCGTTAGCAGCAGCGCTGGATGATAACGGTGGCCCAGATCTTTATTGGCAAACACACTCTACTCAGAGCCTTGAGCCATTACTGGCTGGTGCACCAGCTCTGAGACATGAGCAGTGGGGCTGGACGTCAGGGGTCAGAACTTGAAGTGTTGCTCTTGAGTCCAAACTGAGCGGAGTCAAGCCCCAGGGTCTCATGATCAGGGTGGCATCGTAAGCCAATGCTCCAGTCAATTAGTTTTAAGAGTAGAAAAGAAACGCCGCCGCTCCAAATGAGTACATAGAGAATGCCTCGAAGCTGATCGAAGAGTTGGGATGCATTGCCATAGAAGAGGCCATTGTCTCCTTCTGGATTGACCGCCAGCGTGGCAAACAGTCCGGTCGCAAGAGCGCCCCATATAGCTGACATTCCATGGACACTAAAGACATCGAGTGAATCATCACATCTAAAGCGTTCGTTAATAATGTACATGGCAGTGTATGACACTCCGCTGGCGAGGGCGCCTATAGCGAGTGAGGACATGGGCTGCACGAATCCACAAGCTGGTGTGATAGCGACCAGTCCGGCAACGACTCCTGCGGCGAGTCCTGGTGCGGTTATATGTTTTGATCGAATGTATTCAATGGCGACCCAAGCCAGTCCACCCATAGCTGCAGCAAATATCGTGTTGACCAGTGCCGTTGCAGCCACTTCATTTGCGGCACCTGCACTGCCCGCATTGAAGCCAAGCCATCCAAACCAAATGAGGCTTACGCCAAGCAGGCAGAAGTGCAAGTGTGTTACAGAGCTCTTTTTTGATTTGTATTCCGCACGAGGCCCAATGACGCAGCCAGCAACAAAGGCCGCTACGCCAGCATTCAGATGCACAACCATACCGCCTGCGAAGTCCAGTGTGCCTTTGTTTTTTAGAGAGAAGAATGTATTTTCTCCCAGGTGGTTGCCCCAAAGCCAATGTGCTACTGGACAATACACGAAGAGGATCCATAATGGGATAAACAAGCAGAACGCGGAAAGCTTAAGGCGTTCTGCAAAACCGCCAATCACAAGTGCTGCGGCCACAATTGCAAAAGTGCACTCAAAAATCATATCCAATTGTGACGGTATTTTTAGCCCTGCATGGTTCCAAGTGTTCTGGAGGGCGACATAGTCAAAGTTGCCGATGAGGCCACCAAGCATGCTCGGTCCAAAGGCGAGGCTATAGGCAAGGATGGGCCAGATGGTTCCAGCCAAGCACATGACCAGAATCGACTGTATCACGATTGTGTAGGCATTTTTTCGGTTTACAAGGCCGCCATAAAAGAACCCAATGCCAGGCGTCATGAGGAGCACAAGTGCAGTTGCCGCAAGCATCCATGCGATATCTCCGTGAAGTTCGGGGTCGCTGAATGACATGATCATATGCATAAAACAATTATTCTTGCACGAAGGAACAATCTACTGAAAAGGGTGACAATCGTAGGTGAGCGTAGATTGGAAAACAGTCTTCAGTCTCTGTCAAGTTCTGTAGGAGATTATCTTATGAGAGCCATTGCGGATGTGTTTGTTTTACGCGACCTATAATTTCAAGAGTTCTTGGCATCGTCTGTTGGTTGGTTTCAGGAATAGGTGTGCCTGCCAAGGTTGCCACACAGGTATTCATGCTCTGTGTTAGTGCAGGTATTGAATAGCCACCTTCAAGAATGAAGGAGAGCTTGCCATTGCAATGACTCTTTGCAAGCATGGAGCATTTTCGTGTCATGTTTGCAAAGCCATCATTCGTGATACACATGTTTCCTAGCGGGTCATCTTTGTGAGCGTCGAAACCGGCAGAAATCAAGATCAGGTCAGGGTCAAAGCGAGCCGTGGCTGGATCAATAATGCGATCAAACACCTCAAGGTAGTCGGCATTCATTTGTCCTGCGGGCATGGGCACATTGATGGTATAGCCATGTCCGGGGCCCCGGCCAATCTCTTCTATGTAGCCTGAGCCAGGATAGAGTGGACTTTGGTGGAGGCTAATAAAGAGCACATCATCACGTTCATAGAAGATATTTTGAGTACCATTGCCATGATGGACATCCCAATCGATGATGCAAACTCGATTTATGTCAAGTTCGTCTATGGCATGTTGCGCGGCAATGGCAACGTTATTGAATAAACAGAAACCCATGGCTCGATCGACTTCAGCATGATGTCCCGGAGGGCGTACTGCTGCCATAGTCGCCTGGCCTGGCTGTCTGCATGCGGTTCTGACGGCGGCGATCGAGGTGCCGGCTGCAATCACTGCTGCTTGAACCGAGCCTCTTCCTATGGCGGTATCAAAATCAAGTAGCAGGTTCTTATCTGTGGATTGAATGAGATGTTGGACATAGTCGCTGTGATGGATACGACTGAGTTGTTGGGCTGTTGCAGCATCTTGGTCATTGATAAAGTGCAACGCATCTTTGGGCATTGATTCGAGAATTGCTGATAGGCGATCTGGTATCTCAGGGCTGACAAAACCATCGATATCTTCGGATGGATTGTGCCTAAGCATGGCGGTATGAGAATAGATGTGAGGATAAGTCATCTTTATTCTTCGATATCATCTCTGGTTGATAGGATCTAGGTGGAATGGGCCGAAAAGCTAAAACGCAGCGATTTTTTGTAGCAGTGTATCCGCCGCCACAGATCACGTCATGGCTTCAAGAAAGTGTTTCAGATTTAGCCGTGCCAGCACATCGTATGGTTTCTGCTGAACAGGTTCACCTAACGGTTCACTTCATTGGAGACATTCCAGCGTCTTCACGTGAATCTGTTATTGAGTCAGTAGAGCGATCGGTGGCGGGGCTTTCTTCATTTGAGCTCACGGTCTTTCGTATGATCTCGTTGCCAGCTCAAGCTCAGTTGCCGAAGCGTGTTATTGCTGCCGAGACTTCTTTAGATTCGACATTGCAAGAGATCAAGAGGAGACTGGTTCGGAGTTCTGCTCGTGCGTATAGGCGAGATCCTGTTGATCGTTTTGTGCCGCACTTGACACTGTTGAGATTCACGCCCTCTGCATCAGAAGTTGATCTGAATTTGGAAATTCGAGCACGCTCATTTGAAGTCAAGGAGATCTGTCTCATGCGAAGTGAACTTAAGGCCTCTGGTGCAGTGCATCATAAAATTGCCTCAGCCGGCCTTGGAGAGCCTTGAAACATTCACCGGTATCGGGTGGTTAGACTGTGGCAGAAGGAGTTCGCTATGCAGACTAAGTTCTTTGTGCTTGTCGTGGTATTGTTTGTTTGTATCGGTGGCGGGTATTTGGTTGGGCAATCACAAGATGCATCACAATCGGGCGGCAGCAATGTGCCTCTGATGACGGCCCCTGGTCTCTATCACAAGCAACTCGACAACTTTGAAGGCAGTTGGGTCTTTACTGGGCAGGTGTGGTCCGCCAAGGCTAGGCAGTATGAGCCAATTGAAGGCACCATTGAATATCAATGGGTGCTTGGGCGACGGTTTATGCAGGGCATGTTTGCGGGGCGTGTGAACAAGTCAGCGCTGGAAGGATTGCACTACCTGGGCTATGACAACTTTCGGCAGGTCTACATCAGCAATTGGATGAGTAATTTGGCAACATCATTTTGGACGAGTATGGGATCTTTCGATCGTGCTGCCGGTAGTCTCATCTTACGAGGCCTGTACGATGACTTGATCCAAAGTAAGAGAGATGTTCCATTCTCTTCTGTTACTTCGATTCAAGGAGGCATCATGACGTTGGAGATGAAGCTTGCCACGGAAGATGGAACACAGCCGAAGACACTGCTTTCTTTCACAGCAACAAGGAAAGAGCCGCTATCACCCTAGCATCGCCTTATGAGTGTTTGGCATCTTGAGTGAGTGTTGGATTTGTCGTGCTTGAAGTTTGAGCGGGCTTAGAGTGCTCAGTGGCATGGCCGGGTGGCGACCAAGGTTCAAAGAGATCCGTGTCAATATCAAAGAGGCTGAGAAGCCGGCCGACCGTATGGTCAACCATGTCTTGAATGGTCTTGGGCTTGTCATAAAAAGCAGTGACCGCAGGAGCAATGATCGCCCCTGCTTCTGTGGCGCGGAGCATCGTTTGGATGTGGCCGGCGTGTAAAGGAGATTCTCGTAGCAGAAGGGCCAGTTTGCGTCGCTCCTTAAGCGTGACGTCCGCGGCCCTGGCGACGAGATTTGTGGTCGTTCCATAGGCAATCTCAGACATCGTTTTAATTGAGCATGGAGCAATGATCATTCCTCTGGTCTTGAAGGATCCAGAGGCAATCGAAGCTCCGATGTCACCAGGCCCATGGATATGATCGGCCAGAGCTTCCATTCCACGACGGCTAATACTGGTTTCATATTCGCGCACAAGTTGAGCGGGCCGCGACATGACAAGATGGGTTTCGAAACCTAGTTGAGGAAGCACTTCAAGCAATCTCACTGCATAAGTAATACCACTTGCCCCGGTTACGCCGATGATCATGCGTTCTTTCATGAGAGAGCCTTCACTAAAATTGGTTAATGATTTGCTGGGTGATTGTAGGCGCTCGGCCTAGGCAGAAGCAAACGCCCCCCGGAGATCGGTCTCCAGGGGGCGATGGAATCAACAAGAAAAGCAGAGTGCGTTATGGGCAACTGCTGCCGAAAGCAACGAGGAATAAAGTGAAGTCTTCTACGCCAACACTTCCATTGCCATCGATGTCTTCAGGGCAATCACATGAGGAGCCGAAGGCAACCAGGAAGCTGCTGAAATCGCTAACACCAACTTGGTTGTCATTATCAAAGTCTCCGTCACAGTCAGGAGGTTCTGGTGCATCTTCGCACAATCCAAACACAGCGCTGAGGATATCGACGCGTGTATCGAGCGATGCAACGTTCTCGAGGCCAAAGCCTAAATACCAAGTCCCATAGGTCTCAGTCGTATTCTGAATGCCGGCATCGCCATTGTCGCCACCAAAGGCGAGGTCGCCCGAGGTAGTGCTGATGATGTCAGTGTAGTTGGTATAAATCATGTCCAACGGGAAATCAATGCCGCTAAAGGTGTCAGCACCAGTCAGTGTGGTTTGGCCGACATCGCTTTGGCCAGAAGACATGCCCATGTAGTTGGCCATCAGTGGCGTTGGGGTGGCGTTGTCATCTCCGCCCTTATCCCAGAGCCAATCCTGGCTTGATACAAACAAACAGCCGCCACCATCAAGGTAAGCGCCCAGGGCATTTTCGCCATCGGTGCCTGGCCCTGCGAAGCCACCGAACTCTGCACCGGTGAACCATAGCACGAGGTCATAGGTACCAAGTTGTCCCGCTGCGGGTTCGTTGTCACTGTTTAGGGTGTCGTAGATGTCATAGGCAACGCCCATCGCATCAAGTGCGTTGGTGTAGTAGCTCAAGACATCGGGGTTGTTGTCATCATCATCGACCAACAATACGGGTGGTGTGCCGACCTGGATGGTGACAACAGCGCTGTTTGACTGCGTCGTATTCTCCATGACGTAATAGGTAAAGCTATCTGGTCCACCATAATTATTGTCTGGCGTATAGACGACGGTATCGCTATTTAGTGTGTAAGGCACGCTACCAATATTGGAGCCGCCATCACGGAGCACACCGTTGGATGGAAGTGATTCAATAACGTAGTCAATCGGTCCGCCTGTGCCAGAGGCACCTAAGAGGGTGATGGATTGATCGGCATTGACGTCGCCGCCAGAACCAAGATCAGAGGCTGATGGAGGACACTGATCGCCTGATGAAGCAATTTTCAGTGTCCATGAGTTCAGTGTTCCTTGGTCAGCTCCTGCGTAATCGCCAACCTCAAGTGTCCAGGTGCCAGCACTACTCTCACCATTAAGGTCAGAGAGTAGGCCAGGGCCGTCGACATCGACGGTTCCTTCGTCAAAGGTAACTTGGACATTGTCCTCGTCGCCACCGGTTCGATTGCGAAGATAGATCTCGCTGCCACCGGGGCTTCGTAGAATAACTTCCAGATCGCCTGACCACGTATGAGTGATATCAACCTGAACATCCACATCACCGATGCAATAGAAGTCAGAGACTTCAATAGAACTGGTGAGAATAGAGTTGTCTAAGATGTCTTGTGGTGTGTCCAGTGCAGCATAGCTATACCGGCCGACATCGAATGTTACACCACGGGTGGTGTCTCCATTGTCGCCGGAAAGATTGTCAAAGGTAATGATTGCCTGGACGATTCCTGCTGGCAGGGAATTCCCTTGTCGGTTAATCGAAACGGTCACGTCAGCACTTGGTGATGCCTCAGTGAGTGTCAGGTTTACGCTGTTTGAACCATTGAAGGAAAGCCAAGGCTGATCTGCACTCACTTCAATATCGATATCAGTTGGTCGTGTTGAAGTGAGGGTGTACGTCTGAGTTGTGGTAAACGGACCGCCGACGGGACCGCCGACAACGAAGTCTGCATCTGGCGACAGTACAAAGTTCGTCTGGCCGACCTCGATGGTATGTTCTCGATTGAGAGAAGTTAGATTGGTTTGGTCTTCGATCACAAGATTGGCTTGATAGAAGCCAGCGTCAAGACCATTGGCTACTGCTGTATCCACGGTCACGCCAACGCTCAGGGAGGACCCCGGATTCAACGTGCCTGAAAGTGGATTGGTTGATCCGTTGATTTTGAGCGCAATTGCAGGATCGTCGAAACCAATCAAGTAACTCAATGCTGCGTCATAGTTGTTCTTCAACGTGTACTCAGCATTGCCTCCGCCATCGCTCTCGTTAGTGAATGGGCCGCCTACGGCTCCAATCCATGTTGTTGAGCCAGGACCTTGGACGCTCAGGCCGCCACCGCCAAGG
>CALCOW010000157.1 GCA_937899935.1 uncultured Phycisphaerae bacterium | reverse complement strand
GTACACCAAAAAGGATAGCTTTCCAGCCCCCCACCTCTCTGCAACCACGCAAGAAGCAATTGAAGTGGCTGATATTGCACAGACCGCGGCCTGGGTCCTAGAGGATTTGCAGGGCCAGGCGGAGACCGCAACTTATGTGCAGTCCCTTGCCATGCACTACGTTGAGCAGTCTGGAAACCTGGCGGGCGTGGCTAAATGTAGCGCCTATGTTGAGGCTCGTGAGCAGCGACTACTGCAAAGCTCGGGTGGGCTTAGGCCTCAGAGTGGTACCACAAGCTCATCAGTGTCTCACAACGATCTGGCACACCCAGAGGTTACTGATTGGTCCTACTACGCCATCTTCAATTCGAGCCAGTGGACAGAGCAACACGCGCTGTTGGCGCTGTCCGATGCGTTGGCTGACACAGGCAACCACATGATTAGCCTGGGCCTGGAGAGCACACTGCCAATGAACCTCGTCTTGTTCGTGGGTATTGGTTGTTATGAAGAATGCCAAACGGACGAAGATTGTGGCCCTTGTGAAATCGAGGAAGCATGTTTGATTCCTGGTGGGCACAACCCCAACTCGACCAAGGCCATAGACAAATTGGCGAGATTCCTGCAGAAAAAAGCGAGGGTGACGGTACTAAGTACTGCCATCAAGGCGATTCGCGGCTACGCAACAATGCTCTTGCCAACAGTATGGATCAAGGTCAAATATCCCGATTGTCACTGGTCAAATTGCTACCTGATCTGGGATGAGTCGGATTGCGAGATGACGGCTGGTGAGTGGGTGCAGATTCGGGCACAAAATCCCGTAGATAGCGCTCCACTGCCCACATGGGATGCAAGAACCTGGAAGCGATACCAGCGCGGTGCGCAAAAGTACCTTGAGAAACAAGGCTGTAAATAACTCACAGACATCGGGCCGGAAACGGCCCACACGAACCCCATAGGGGTGATCAGCTCCCACCCCAGCCCCACAACGCTCACCAAGAGGGTTGTGGGGTTTTTATTATTATTCGTGGCCTCTCATGTATGGCCTCATCGCAGGTCCATGCAGTGGAGCAGTGAGGCGAGAAGTGGATTCAGGTCTGAGTCCGTTTCACGCCTCAAAACGCCGGCAACGGCCTAAATTACCATCGCCGATCCGAGAGGATCGTTTCAAAAGCACACACCCCGGCTCGTGGCCGGGGCGTGCTGTTTTTGTCTTTAGAAAGGCGATTGTGGGTCTTAGTACGGAGGTCGATTGGTGATGTCTCGCCATGTTTCATAGCCAGTGCGGAACGAGGCTCGATCACCGGTGTACCAAGCATCGTGCAGCTTAGTTTCTGGAGGTGTATTGCTCGTACGTAACTGTGCATCAAGCACGCGCAGTAGCTCTTGGCTCATATGGATCGTATTGCCATAGGAGTTCACAGCCTCATCATCGACATGTGCCGAATCCCAGTGATCACTTGAGACACTAATCACACCTACCAATATTGGACTCAGCCGTGCGGCCAACTTGCGTTTATCCTGAATTCCCAAAGTGGGACTGAGATAGAGTGTTCTTAAACGCCCTATGGAATGAGGGACTACGTTCATTAATGAACTGGGGCCTGGGGTTTGTTGCTGCATTCTCTTCACGAGCGCATCGAGAACAACTAACTGAGAATCAATCGCCTGATCACGAATGTCCTGATTGCCGACGCCGCTGGCAATAGCTGCGATCTGGGCAAGCGTGTCGAGTTCTCGGTTTAAGACGAACCAATTTGTCTCCTCAAGCGCTGCTCTCTGAAGATCACGGATCATTGAAACAGCTTTGCGAGGAGTAAGATTACCTCTTTCTAAGCCTTGTCTGAGCAAGATGCTGTAACTTCGTGCTGCCCAAAGTCTGACTTGGAATCGTGCTTCGTCTTGAATATCTAAATGATCTTCGAGAATACGCAAGGCGTTTTCGTCACCAAGACCTCCAGTTATCTGTAGCGCCATAACGGCAACCTGTAGATCTTCACTCTCGATCATTTGCTTGAGCTTGGGTCGTAAGATCTTGGAGTATGCCGCTCGAAAAGCTGGTGTGATTCGAATCGAGGAAAGTGGCTCTAGTAGTTCGCGACGGGCCTGCGTGCGTTGAATTGGAGTTGCATCAGATGCAGCTAACTGTTTGGTGAGATAGTCAGCATAAGCCTCAATTCTTGAGAGCTCAGCTTCGGAAAAGGAGGTGTTTGTAGCGAGGTCATTGATGCCCTGGAATTGCGCATGAGCCGTGCTGGTGACGGCAGCAGTCATGATCAGTGCGGTAATAAGTAGTAGGTAGCGGCCAAGGCGCATTAGATTATGAACTCCATCGATGCCTAGAGTTGCCTTCCAGCGAGAACTCACCAGCTCGTATAGCTAAGAGAGAAACCTCTCAATCGAAGAGGCAAGGTCTAGGGCAGGAGATTATATCGCCCCAACAACAAATCGCATTAGAACGGCGGCACTTTCCCAAACAGGCCGCATCTGGGCGGTTTGTTGCCCACCAATCGGTTCTCGGTCGGGTTTGCTGCTACCGGAGGCCTCTCCTACAGTGTCTGTGGTCAACTTCTCCGCCCACCCATGCTCACTAGCTCTCAAGCTCGGCCCCGAGGCATTTACCCATTGAAGAAAACAACTAATCCATTATTTGAATGCCTTCGGTGGCCTCCTTTGTTGGCCATCTCGGCACTGCTGACCATCACGGGGCTGACGACGACAGCAATGGCTCAGAAGACAGCCGAGCAGCGCATGGCTGAAGCCATGACCGTCTTTGCCCTGGACATCTCAGCTATTACGCCTCTCACAGTCGATCAGATAGATGTGGCAGAGGCATTGATGGATTGGGCGATTGAATTGGATCCAGACAACGCCGACATCTGGCGACAGCGGTTTGAAATTGCCGGCGTCGCGGAAAATACAGAGGCCTTCAATCGTTGCCTAAAGAATCTGCGCAAATTTGAGCCAGAAAATGACCTGCTCTCGCTACTTAGTTTTGATGCATATATGTCAAAACTGAATACCGCTGGCGAGCGCATAGAGGCTTACAATTCTTTATTAAGCACACCAGCTCGAGAGAAGCTTTCCGCGACACTTGCATCACGTTTAGCACTAGACCTTGCGATTCTGCATGAACGTATTGGTGATCGTGAAGCCTATGCAGAATGGCTGGGCGAAGCCGTTGCAACAGATCCCTCTAACCGAGAAGCGCTGGTTCGGGCATCAGAATATTATCGAGATAACACCGACGACCTTATGGGTGAGGCTGAATTACTATTGAGTGTTATTCGAGCTGATCCAACAGATGTTCCAGCCCAATTACTCGTTGGCAGATTGCTGTTAGAGAATGGAGCCTATGACGGAGCAGCAAGAATCTACGACATCGCCAATGTGACCTTTAGATACTGGGTTAGCCAAGGGGTACAGCCGAAAGATGACTTCTATACGGAAGTGGCACTGGCAAGGTGGGCGAGTGAGAGCGATCGCTACACCGGTGAAGAGGTTTTACTGTGGCTCAGTAGTATCGAGAAAGCCCAGCAAGCCGTTCGATCACCAGGAAAAGAAATAGGTATCACGGGCTTGTCACCGGCTCTCAGTGGTGTTCGTCTGGCTATTGCATCCCAAATTGGTGCCGAGCAACACAAAAAGACAGCCGTGCTCGGCCTCAATGAGGCCTTTGGATCCGCAGTGGCTCAAATCACGAAAGCGGAATCAAATCAGGAGGGGGCTGACGATCCCAAAACGCTGGCAGCGATTGTCTCACAGCTACAACTCGAATGGGCTTGGCTTCTCTTACTAACCGACAGTGACTTAAGTCGTGCTGGCCAACTCATCCAGACACTTGTTGACGAAGATCAGTTGACAGCGGAGGCGAGTGATCGGTTTGCCGGTTGGCTCGCTTTGAGGAGCGGTGATTACGATAAGGCTCGCCAACTATTTGAGAAGATTCTGGAGATTGATTCTCTTGCGGTCTACGGGATTGCTGAGATAAACAAAGTTCAGGGAAACCAAAAGGAAGCAGCTCAGGGATATTTAGAAGTCGCTCGCCAACAGCCGGGTTCAATTGTTGGGATAATGGCTGCCTCAGAAATCTGGAAATTGCTTGGGCGGCGAGTGCCCATTAGCGAAACTGCAAAGCGCCTTGATGCACTGGTGAGTTCGCTTCCTAGGGTCATTGATAGTGTGGCGTTCGATCCAACACAGTTGTTGACGTTTCGTATTCGACCAAAGAAAACACCAATTAGCCCCTTTGAATCATCGGCCCTCTTGATTGAAATAACCAACAAGTCAGAATTTCCAATTGCGATTGGTGAACTCGAGCCACTTAAGCCTGAGGTTCTCTTAGACGTCACAATACGTTCAAGTTACCGCGATCTTGAAAAAATCAGCCCAATCGTTTTCAACATTGGTCGCCGACTCAGACTAGAACCCAAAGAAAGACTTATTGTCGAGGTGGACTTTGCTACAACTTCGATCGGCAACCTGTTGAATCGAATCATGTCTGAAGGCCTGACGATCAATACGAGAGGTTTTACGAACTTCTACATCGGACAATCATTGACGGGCAGTGGAATCGAGATGACGTATTGGGCCGGCATCCTCGGCACGATTGCAACATCACCAGTGTTGCGAGTTGATGGGGTGGTGCCGACAGAAGAGTGGCTTGATAACGCGATTGCGATCATCGAAAATCCAGAATCGCCTAGCGCGGTCCAGACATTGGCACTCTTAGGGCAATTGCTCGATAGCAAATCGGTTGGGGCTGCTGATAAATTCGAGGATATTCCCGCAGAAAAAGTCGCGCTGGTATCGAAGGCAGCTTTCGAGGGTTGGAAGAAGCAGTCTGCAGCGGGGCAAGGCTGGGTCGTGACCGCGCTCTACGAAGGAGCATTCGGAAAACCTATTATGGAAGAAGCGGCGACGTCTGAGAGCCCGCTTGTTCAACTAGGCTTCCTCATTCATAGTTGGATCGAAAGAGCCACGGTGTCTCCAGAATTACTTTTTCAGGTCGACAACTTGAGGGGTGATGACAATCCCACTGTCTCAAATGTGGCAAAGTTAATACTGCCCGTATTGGAAGATGTGCAAAGAAACGAATTGAGCAAATAGTTAGTCGAACACAATTGCCAAACTAACTCTTCGTATTGATCCCAAGATCTTCTGTCGTAAAAAGTGAATCGAAGTTATAGCCCGCTTCTTCAATGTTCTCGCGCCCGCCCTCCATACGATCGATCGTAGCGAGTATCAAGACAATCTCAGCACCGCTGGCAGCGATGACCTCGGCAGCTTCAAGTACTTGACCACCAGAGGTGACAACATCTTCGACAATGACCACTTGATCAGTGGCGGCTAATTGGCCCTCGATTTGTTTGGATGTGCCATAGTTCTTCTTTTTGTTGCGGATAAAGAGGCTTGGCAGACCTGATGCCAATGACGCTGCTGTTACCAACGGAATGCCCCCTAACTCTGAACCAGCAAGCAGAGTGGTTGACTTTGGTATTCGTTGCGCGAACATATTCCCCAGAGAGGACAGAATGTCCGGTTGTGTAGAGAAGAGGTACTTATCGAGGTAGTAGGAGCTCTTTCGACCACTGCGAAGGGTGAATTCTCCGTGGAGAAGAGCAACTTCAGCGATACGGGAAGCGATTGGCGTCTGTGACATGGTCGGGATCATAACGGTCATGACGCAGATAGGGCAGTTGGGGGTCGAGATGTGGAGAACATGACAAGCCATCCTGGTTAGAATGGTTGATCCAAGTCCTTCTCAACCTGGAGCATCACCATGGCGTCTGTTTGCTTTTACTTTCAAGTTCATCAGCCTTATCGCCTCAGGCGATATTCGGTTTTCAGTCAGGATCCGTTCTATTTTGATAATGATGCGAATCGTTCTATTTGCGAGAAAGTTGCAGACAAGTGTTACAGGCCAACCACCGCGAAGTTACTTGACTTAATCCAACGACACGAAGGCCGCTTCCGAGTGTCCTTTTCCTTATCTGGAGTGGTGCTTGAACAGTGGCAGGCATGGTGTCCAGATCTTGTTGAGATGATGCAAAAATTAGTGGAAACGGGCGCTTGTGAGATCATTGGCGAGACATCTCATCACTCCCTTGCATTTCTTTATTCACGAGACGAATTCCAAGATCAAGTGCGATTGCACGAGTCACAAATCATGAAGCTCTTTGGCGTCAAGCCAAAGGTATTCCGAAATACAGAGTTAACGTTTTCGAATGAGCTTGCAGAAGCGGTAGCTGATCTCGGCACTTACGAAGCGATGTTGTGTGAAGGTGTTGAGCGATACTTAGATTATCGATCACCAAACTATGTCTATGTATCCCCCAAATGGGCAAGTGATCCAGCAGCAGCTCCACTGAAGCTTCTCTTGAAGAACTACCAACTCAGTGATGACATTGCTTTTAGATTTTCGAATCGTGAGTGGTCAGAATGGCCATTGAAGGCAGAGCGATTCGCGGGTTGGGTGGACCAGATCAATGGCGATGGGTATCTCTGTAATCTCTTTATGGACTACGAGACATTTGGCGAACACCAATGGGCAGACTCAGGCATTTTTGACTTCCTTGATTTGCTGCCTGAGAAGATATTCGATGTGAATCCCGGCAAGAACGACTTCGCAACGACGAGCGAAGCAATAAAACGGGCTGAACCAGTAGGCGTCTACGACGTTCCAGAAGTCACTTCTTGGGCAGATACCGAGCGAGATCTCTCTGCTTGGCTGGGCAACGAGATGCAACAAAATGCAGCAACCGAGTTGTTCAAGTTGGAGGAACTCGTTAAAGCTCAACACCAAGCTGGCGATACACATATTCTAGAAGATTGGCGAAAACTCACGACGTCTGATCACCTCTACTACATGTGTACAAAGTATTGGTCTGATGGTGATGTGCATAAGTATTTCAGCCCTTATGACAGTCCATATGACGCATACATTAACTTCATGAATGTTTTGGACAACGTGCGTACTCGGGTGAATGCCAACGAGTCTTTGCAGCCACAAGCGGGAAGTTAGTCAGATGAGAGGCCGTTTAGGATCTAAGTCGCTCATGTAGCTTGGTGGAGACAGCCTTGGCATCAGCTTGTCCCTTGCTTGCCTTCATGACCGCGCCAACCAATCTTCCCATAGCAGCATCTTTGCCCTCGCTGAAGTCAGCCGCTGCTTGAGCTTGCTGGTCAATCGCGACATCAATCCACGAATCAAGTTGTGAATCATCTTTGACTTGTAGTAAACCGTTCTTTTTTGCAACCGCGTGAGCATCTTCATCACTGTCACAGAGCAATACAAAGAGTTCATCTGCCGCACTTGAGCCGATGTCATCTTGCTGTCGAAGTGAGATAATCTGGCTCAACTGTTCTGGAGTCATGCCCAACTCATGGATCTGTCGTCCCGTCTCGTTGGCGCGCTTGGCGCCAGCATTGAGCAACCATTTAGCCACGATACGCGCCGCTTCATCTTCTTTTAAGCTGGCGTTTTGCTTCAATGTACGAGCGGTGCATTCCTCAAAGTAGCAGCAAAGTTCATAGTCGCCCGTGAGCGCTGATGCATCCTTTTTTGGCAGACTGTAGCTATCCTCGTAGCGGCCCCTTCTCTGAATCGGTAATTCAGGAAGCTCTCGACAAATGCGATCTATCCATGGTTGATCAACATGAACAGGTACTAGATCGGGCTCAGGAAAGTACCGATAGTCGTGAGCGTCTTCCTTTTCACGCTGTAGGACTGTCACAAGGCGGTCATCATCCCATCCTCGCGTGCGCTTTTGGCCGGGACCCATTTCAATTCCATCTTGTTGCCACTGCTCAACCTGTCGCTTTTCTTCAAATTCAATGGCAGCGCGAACCGCTCTAAAAGAGTTTAGATTTTTGATTTCGACAATTGGGGTTGCGTGCGTCGCACCATCATTTGTTGTAATGATGACGTTAATGTTTGGCTCGAATCGCATGTGCCCCCGTTGCATAATGCCACCACTCACGCCGAGAAAGCAGCAAATGTTTCTCAACTCTTGTGCAAAGAGAACCGCATCATCTGCTGAAGTCAGATCAGGCTCCGTGACAATCTCAAGGAGAGGGGTGCCGGCTCGATTGAAGTCAACCAAAGAACCATCATGCTTCGTTCCATCAGGTGCTTCATGTCCTAATTTGCCCGTATCCTCTTCAAGATGCGCACGTGTGATTCCGATGCGCATGGAACTGCCATCAGCTCGAGTAATATTAAGGTGACCATTGAGACAGAGAGGCTGGTCATACTGACTAATCTGATAGCCCTTTGGCAGATCGGGATAGAAATAGTTCTTTCGATCCCATTTACTGACAGGCGCTATTTCACAATCCAAAGCTTTGCCAACCATGATTGACATCTCAACAGCTTTGCGATTCATGACAGGCAGCGCACCGGGCAGGCCGGCAACGACGGGGTCAATCAGTGTATTGGGTTCAGCTTCGTAGTGATCAGGATGAGCAAGGTTCGCCGAGCGAGAAAACATCTTTGTGTGCGTGGCGAGCTCCACATGAATTTCCATGCCGATCATCAATTGTGTACTTTGGACAGCAGTCATATCAGCATCATATAGCCATCGAACTGTTGGTTGCTGATCACTATTCAATGGCTCAGCGGCGACTGGAGTCAAATTGAGCCACCATGCGTCCCGCTCGCCAGACGCGTACAGATCCATCTGACTCACTGACGGAAATAGCAATGGCTTTCGTGACCGCAGTAATGCCCGCGGCCGCCGCGTGACGAGCCCCAAGTCCGGCGGGCAAACCGACATCATCAGCCGCCTGGAGTCGTGCGCCTGCAGCCTCAATAACGCCACCACTCTGAATCACAAAAGCGCCATCGATGGCCGAAAACTCTTTTACGGTCTCAACAATCCGATCATCCAAAACATTGCGATCTTGTTCCGGATAGCCCTTAAAGGGGTTGAGCACCATCTGCTCACAAAGTTGTGAGACCGCTTCATTGTCACCCAGGACAAACACTGTTCCCATAGGGCGGCCTTCACGGCCAAAATGACCAATATTGAATGCAAGGCTCAACAATCGAAAGAACACTGCTTGCTCAGTGTGTTCCAACATCTGGTCGTGCACAGCAGCGTCAAAGAGTTCAAATTCTTGGCCGAAGCTCATGATGACCAAAGTGTCAATGGTTGAGCCTGCGGGGCCTGTGAGGCAGAGGATGGTCTGGCCCAGATCGAAGTGGCCCATTGAGAGGCCAACAACCGCCGCCAGCCTAACCTGGCCCAGGCGATCTAGGGTTGCTTCAGGGATCTCCATCAATGACTGCTCATCATGACCTTGGTCAATCGCCTGAGCTCTCTCCGTCTCTGAGCGGATCAAGAGTCGTGTAGAGGCAGGCAGTCGCACCCCACTTGGAAGGGCGCTGAGAGCCGCCACGATGGCTACGGCACCACATTCTTCGGCCAGTCGTTGGGCAGTCGCAATAAGAAGATGTGCGTGGGTGGTCCGATCGGCCATTGACACTAGGATACGGATCTAACGCATCGGAGAAAAGGCAGCCCCTATGTACCTGTCAATCGCATTCATCTGGACGCTTTTTAGCACAATGGCACAACCATTAACGCCAGAAAGGCTCTATAACGGCCTCGATCGGCCCGTGAATGTTCGCGTGACGGCTCCGGTAGCCAGTGAATTGATTCTGCTGAAGGCTGATGGCTCGATTATCGCCGGCCCAGTTCCTGTTGAGTCAGACCGCATCGATCTCTCAAAGGAGATTGCTCAGATATGGGAGTTGAAGCGGGCCGCCTATCTGCAGCTCATGATCAACGGACAACCCTCAGGCACACCTCTTGTGCTTGAGCCAATGCGGTCTCGAATGGTGCCCCAGACAACAAACCAGTTGCGACCTGATGGCAAGACACCCTATCGGCGCATTGATGCTTGGGAAGATGAACTGGAAGTTGAGTCTGAGGAGCCGCCTACCGGTGAACAAGGCGATCAATTAGAGAACAATCCACGCCCAAATCAGGTAGACAATACAGACAACCACTTAGTAACCGGTAAATTAATGAATGGCTTGAGGATCTACCCCGAGCAGGATGTGAAGCTCAATACAAGCGAAGGTGAAATTCTCTTTCAGCTGCGCCCCGACGCCGCTCCCAATACCGCCTGGAATTTTCGACAATTGGTCGACGGCGGCTTTTACCGCCTCATTCCATTCCACCGCATCGTTCCACTGACCCGTGATGGGCATGGATTTGTCATTCAAGCAGGTGATCCAACAGGTACAGGCGAGGGTGGTCCCGGTTATTGGTTGCCGATCGAACCAAGTACATTGCCCCATGACTTTGGCGTCATTTCCATGGCACGGGCTGATCATCCAGATTCGGCTGGTAGTCAGATCTTTATATGTCTTTCTCGCCAAGGAACGGGAAGACTCGATGGCCAATACGCCTCTTTTGGCGAGGCTATCGAGGGGGGGCATGTCATTATGGCGATCAGCGAAGCACGTCTCGAAGATCCAACGGCCGGTCGACCAGAAACGCCACCAATGATTCTTGATGCAGTTCTTGTTGATGCGCCTGCTCGGCAACCAGGCGTCGTGCGTAAACCAACATCGAAGCCAACAAAAAACGACTAATACTTAAGGAAAGAAGAAAACGATGACAGCTTATCCCAGAGCATTGATCAAAACCGATCAAGGCGATATCACAATTGAACTTTGGAATGATGTCGCGCCAGGCCACGTTGAAAATTTTCTAAAATTAGCCGGCGACGGTTTTTATGATGGTTTGACCTTCCACCGCATCATTCCCAACTTTGTCATTCAGGGCGGCTGTCCAACGGGTAATGGTACGGGTGGCCCAGGCTGGAACGTCGATGCAGAGTTCAATGATCGTGAGCATGTTGAAGGAACCCTTTCAATGGCCCGTTCAAGTGATCCCAACTCTGCAGGAAGCCAATTCTTTTTATGTCTGGGGCGCGAACATTGCCAACATCTAGATGGCAGCTATACAGCCTTTGGGCAAGTTGTTGACGGGATTGAAGTTGTTCGTGTGATTGGTGCAGCAGAGACGGACAATCAAGATAAGCCAATCGAAACACTACGTATGGAGTCAGTGAAAGCAATCTAGGGATCAGCGCTCAGATGAGAACAATGTCTTATGGGTTGAGGCGCGTGCGCTGGGTTGGTGTTCGAAACAACGTTGGTATCAGAAAACGCTGATCTCGATAAAGCACAATCTCACCACTGAGTAGCATTGGGGTAGCAGTGCCGGTCTGCGCGACACTCTTTTCGAGCGATTGAAGAGTGCTCGTCGGCAGCAGTGTGACTGGCGGATCACCGAGACCCTCTGAATCAGCGTCGAAAAGAAAAACCCAAGCGCCATCATCGTCGCGGGTCAAACGTCCGCGACGCATGTGCATCAGTGTTCCTTCGGGCAACGCTGATTCGGTCGTCGCTTCAATTTGGTTGCGGTTAAGGCTCCGTGTGAGGGGGCCAGTACGGTTTTCAAATTGAGCAAGAAGATCATCAATGGATTCTTGGCCGGCCGGCGGCGCTTCTCTGGAGGGATCTTCATCTTCTTCTTTTGTCTCAGTGGTGTTTTGAGGAGCCGGCACAGAATCATCGATGCGGTAGGCTGCATGCGTGGGATGTAAATAGTTCTTGTTGTGGTATACATAGAGATCACCAGACATCACAAACTTTACGTTTTTACCTGGGTGTTCATCTGTGACCGTCTGCATTTCTTGCAACGTGCGACTTGGCAAAAGCGTAAATCTAAATTCTGGTTGGTCGGCACTTTCGCTAGGAACCACAAATTCCCAAGGACTGCGTGGTCCTTTGCGTTGCATAGTGCCAACAACACGAAGCAGCTCACTTCCTTCACGCAGTAGGGCGCGCCGTGTGGGCACGGTAGACTCAGGCTCACTTTGATGACTAAAGCAGGGCGAATGCACAACCAGCCATACAAGAGTGGTGGTGAGCAACGTCATTTTTAACTTATAGAAGGGCATCAGCAACCTGCCTGAGAGAGCTTGATGGTCATCAAAGGCCGAGGTGGGATTCGAACCCACGGATAACGGATTTGCAATCCGTCCCCTTAGTCCACTTGGGTACTCGGCCAGAGTTAAGACAGAATAGGCATCAAGTGTTCAGACGGCAACGAACGATTGATTTGGGCTCTGGAAGGGCACAGGACAGCGACCCGCCAAAGGGTGGCCAATTTTCGCTTCCATTCAATAAAAAACCAATCCGCGCTACAGGAGAGCGGATTTAGTCTCCGCCCCACGCCAAGAGGATGATCAGCAGGAGAATGATGGCAACCAATGCAAAGCCGCCATAGCCGTACCAGGCAAACCCGCTCTCTAAAACGTTTAGAAGAATAATGAACAGGATGATCCAAAGGATCAGGCCAACGATTCCATACATATCTTTATCTCCTGGCTAAGTTGTTTATAAGCCCGAGGATCGGCTTGTGAACCTGATCAACCCCACGTTCGTCGGCGGTTGAGGCTAAGTGAGTCTACATTTCTAACTCAATGAGCTGTTTTTACTAGTCCCCGGCTACTTCCGTACCCCACGTAGACTCCACACTAGCGGGGTCTACAAATTCTAGATTGTTCTGTGAATCCGGCCCAACCGGACCATCATCAACGGAAGCCTCTGCAGCCAACTCTGGTGATGGTGGGCCGCAACTGGATAAAAACACTGTTACGCCACAAACAAATAGGGCGAGCAGTGTAGACGGCACTTGAGAGTTTCTAGCGGCGCTTCTCTTGATCATGAGCTCTAGTGTGCCTGATTCTGTCCATCAATGCCAGTGAGGTCCCTGAGAGGCCATCTCGGGCTGTCAGCGACCAGCGGCTGACTTTTGGGCTTGCTACTTATTCGTAAGTTAGTACTATCAAGAGAGTTCAGGCGTTTCAGGTGTCCGAGGTCCAAGCTTATGGTTTGGCATATCCGCCCGAAAGCCTGCAACAGAATCTCCTTTTTGGGAGAGAGGGAGAAGAGGAGGGATGGAAACGGCCACCGTAGGGGGGTCGTTTCTTTTGCGCGATGGATGTCGAAGAAGACGGCGTCAACGAAGGGCCGTCGCACGCTGGTGCTTAGTTGGAAGCGATGGGACGAATCTTTATGTTTCGATACGAGACTCGATCGCCGTGATCTTGAAGAGCGATGTGACCTTTTTGAGCAGTGGCAAAAGCTTTCCAGTCTTTGAATTTACTATTGCGAACTCGGTCAGCGAATTCTTCTGAGTTCATGTCAAAGGAAAGTAGCTTCTCCCCGTTGAGCCAATGCTCAATATTCCCATCTTTGGCAACGATGCGAGCACGGTTCCAGGCGCCAGCAGGATAAGAGTGGTCCCACTGAGGGGCGTAGAGTCCATAGGCCGAACCAGCAGAGGTCAGTGGATTTTCTCCATCCGTATGCCTCTGGTTGTCGAGCACTTGCATCTCTGGTGCGGTGAAATAGATAGCTGGCTCGGTTTCAAGACCGCGATAGAAAATGCCGCTGTTGCCACCTGGTTCAACCATCCAATCAATACTGAGTTCAAAGTCACCAAACATACGTTCAGTAACGATGTCACCGCCCGAAGCAGTGCGCACCAAAGAGCCGTCTTCGACATTCCAACCATTTGGCATTTCCGTTTTTTGGTAGCCTCGCCATCCTTTTGTGGTACGACCATCAAAAAGAAGTTCCCACCCATCTGCTTCTTCTTGTTCGGTCAGTTGGTTCATGGCAGAAGCCTTGCCGTGTTCTTGCACTTCTCCACGACGGTCTTTGGGGATCTTATTCATGGTGTACCACGCTTCAGTTGTCCATACCTCTTGGCCGGCATCACTTTCCCACGGACCTATGAGTCGGACATGTATGACGGATCCAGGGTTCATGTCGTCGAGTTCTAAAAAGACCTTGCGCCGATCTTCCGATACATTTGCTGACCGTATGGGCATCACGCCTTCGTCAATCTTGGGCCCCCCATACTCTTGGGTCGGCTCATAGGAATATTGTGTTGCAACATAGTGTTGAGCTGCATCGCCCACGAAATCTGCAATCGGTTCAGTAAATTCAATTTCCAGTCCATTTGACATAGCTCTGACGGCCAACATTTCAAATGCACTCTTGCCATTCAGACGTAGACGATCCAAGCCGTACCACTGCTTATCCTCTTGTCCCCAGTTCCCAGTTGATCCAATGCCGCCAACATAGAGGCCACCATCTGGACCAACGCGTACACGATTTGAGCCGCCTTCAAGACCTTGGGTAAATCGGAATACAGCACCTTGTGGTACGTTGTCGACGCTCTCTACAAAAACACGTTTAAGTCCACCGTGTGTGACATCGCCGTGCACCATTTGTCCGGCGTAAGGACCATTTGGTATGAGCGTGATCTCTGTCGGCGAGTTACCGATTTCGCCTTGCGGTAGCCACACAACCGGCGGCATCACATCACGCTCTGCAGCACGTTTTCCAAGAACCGCTTGTGAGCCATAGAAGGCACCATCTTCAAGTCTTACTATTTTTGAAACAGGCACCCAATCGCCCTGGTTATCCGCAATATAAACATGGCCCCCCGATCCTCTACCAATACCGTTTGGTGTGCGTAGGCCTTCAGCGACTACCTGATAGGTTCCATTGCGACGAAGCCGGACAGCGGTACCACGATCTGAGACCTGCGGATTCGTGCTCCGGCCTCCCGGATCAATGGCAATTGCCAGCGTGGCCAGAAAATCACGTCCATCAGGAACGAGACCAAAGGCGAACTCGTGGAAGTTTGCAGAAACAGGCCAGCCACTGCAGACGGTCAAGTATTCATCAATGGTGTCGTCGCCATTGGTGTCAACGAGCTCTGTGAGCTCTTGTTTTTGAAGAACGAAGATGCGGTCCTCAACGACCGCCAATCCCAATGGCTCAGCTAGACCTGAAGCGATCCTCTTGAATGAAACGTCTTGAGG